>JAZQWS010000049.1:0-11131 GCA_045632465.1 Eubacteriales bacterium | reverse complement strand
AAAAAATCAGGACCGCAACGCAGGATTTTGCAATTTATTCCTGCGAAAGACGATTGGAGAGTTTTACAAAATCCTCCGTGGAGAGGCGCTCGCCACGCACGGTTTCGGGATGACCGATCGAAACAATTGCATCCGTGATCGCTTCTTTGGAATACTGCGGAAGCTTGGCGCTGAGCGCATTGACAAGCGTTTTGCGGCGCATTTCAAAGGCAGCGCGGATCAGGGCGAAGAAGAGCTTTTCATCCTTCGGCTGATATTTCGGCTCTTTATAGAGATCGATGCGGATCACGGCGCTATCCACCTTCGGTGCGGGCAGGAAGCATCCTGCAGGCACCTTGAAAAGGCGGCGGGATTCTCCGTAATAGCCAAGAACGGCGGTGATTGCACCGTAATCCTTGCTTCCCGCTTTGCTACAGAGGCGCTGAGCAACCTCATTTTGCACCATGACGGTGATGGCGGAAAAGCGCACGCCCGACTCTAAGAGGCGCATGAGGATCGGCGTTGTGATATAATACGGAAGGTTGGCGCAAACCGAGACGGGACGCCCTTCGCTATATTCGGCAACAATGGCGGCGAGATCCACCTCCATTACGTCGGCATTCAAAACCGTTACGTTATCATGCTCGGCCATGGTTTTTGCAAGGATCGGAATCAAGCCCTTATCGATCTCGATGGCAACCACGCGCGCATAACGCTTGGCGAGCGCATCCGTCAGACATCCGACACCCGGACCGATCTCGATGATAAGGCTATCCTCCCGATCACAGCACATATCTGCGATGTCCTCGGGAACCATGGGGTTGATCAGGAAATTCTGCCCGAATTCCTTGCGGAAGGAAATACCCGCATCCTCCATCAAGGACCGGATAACGTTTATATTACAAAGATTCACAGTTTTTACCTCAAAAGAAGAAATTAATACGCTTATATTTTATTGTAGCACAAAACAATCGAAATTGCAAGAAAAATTATCTCAGAAAAATGGAAAAAGCACTTGACAAACGCTGCAAAAAATGATACAATATAATGCGTTAGGCGCTGGTATGGCTCAGTTGGTAGAGCAGTTGATTCGTAATCAACAGGTCGCCGGTTCGAGTCCGGCTACCAGCTCCAAGGGAAAAGACCGTTTTCGAATGCTTCGTACCCTTAAGGACGGTTTTTGAATCCAATAGAATTATTACCAACCGCAAAGAGGACAGAGGGCGTTTTGCGCCCTCTGTCCTCTTTGCTTATCTATCGAAAAAGAGCCTCCCTGTTCTATCGGATAGAAAAAAGCCTCAATTGTGTAAAAGGAGGTGGCACGCGTTAGCGTGGCGGAGGGATTGTAAAGTTTAGATTTTCTGTGAAACAATCCCTCAGCCGCCTTCGGCGTCAGCTCCCTTTACACAAGGCGAGCCTTATTTTTTGTTACCGAAGGTCTATCTGTTTTTCCTGACAAGCACTGCATTTGCGGACACAAATGCAACTATTTAATTTTTTAAGATGTCGCACGATACTCGGCGCAATACGGCATTTTTATCAGCATGTGTATTCTTTGAGCACGCGATAAAGCTTTCCGTTCCAGCCGTCAACGTTCATAACATCGGAGACGAGACCGCTCTGCTTCAGCCATACTTGCAAAAAGCCTTTGCCGCGGTTATTCCACTCTCTGTACGGAACAAGCTTTATTTCTTTTCCGCTATCTGCCTTACCGAGAATGTTTCCGTCGGCATCAAGGGATAGCGGAATTTCATCCGACAAAGCAAAGTCAAATTCCTCGAATCTCTCGGCAGGGTTATCGATGCCCTCGGCACAGTAAAGCGTGGGACCGTATTTAACGGCTACGCGCCCGAGGTCGGCTTTCACGTACGGATGCGCCTCGTATTTAACTATCGGTACGCTGTAATCCATAGTTATCGTATCCCCGTCCGAAAACTCACTTTTTATTACTGCGTAACCGTTTTCGACGTCGAATTCTAGGCTATCACCGTTGAGCTTCAGCGAAAAATTCCGTGTCCAAGACGGAATGCGTATGCGGACGGTTAACGGAACGCTTGTTTCTTTTGTATTCACCGTAAGCTCTTTTTCGTCAAGTGTTAAGCTTGAATCAGAACGACGGAGGGTGGAATTTATAAAGAGATTGACCCATATATTATCGCCTTCCTCGGAGAATATCAACGTCGGCAGCAACCCGGCAAGTTTCAGGAGCATCGGAGGACAGCATGGGCATTCGTGCCATTCCCAACGCTCGTAATTACCCTTTGATTCAAGCGGATTTTCGTATGTGTATTTAACTCCGTCAGCCGATACGGATGCCGGAATAACGTTATTGACCGTCGCCTCTACAGTTTCCCAGACGGAGGCGTCCTGCGTCATGCGAAACATTTCGATACCAAAAAAAACAAGTCCGACTCCTGCGCAGGTCTCGAGATACGCGTCGTTAGGCAGATCGTAGGAATATCCGAATTTCTCCTCGTTTCTGTGAGTTCCGACACAGCCGTTTATGTGGAGCTTAGACTCGGTTATATCACGCCAGATGGCGCGCGCGGCAGTTTTTAATCCGTCATCGTTATCCTCGTTCGCAAGAGCCGCAATGCCTTCGTAAAACAGCGTTGCTCTGACGGCGTGTCCAACTGCTTCTCGCTGTTCTCTTGCGGGTCTGTGGTCTTGTGAATATTCGCGCATAAATTGAGGTGCGGAATACCTTGTCTCATTGTCTCCCTTGTGATCGATAAAATATCTCGCCAATCGCAGATATTCTTCGGGACGCGCACCAAGCTCTGCAGTCAGGACTGTATCGTTGGAAAACAGACGGTATAGCTTTAAAAACGCCTTTTCCGGAAGGGAATGCTCGGCACCAATATTGTGTTTAGGGGCATCGCCTATAAAATCGGCGTAGTAATTACACATTTTAACGGCGATCTTCAAAAGTGCGGTCTTTTTTGTTGCTTCATAGTGATGAACCGCTGCCTCGGCAAGACAACCCGTATTATAGGTCTCGTGATTCCAGATTAGATTGCCGCCGTTCCGTCCCCAACGCTTATCGGGACACATAAGGGTGGTATACGGGTTAATGAACCCGTCGGGAGCGACATCCTGCGCCTTGCCCATAAGCGCGATGATACGGTCAAGCTCCGCATCAAGCCATGCGTCGTATTCTTTTACAAGAATGTCGGATACGCCTCTTATCACTTCGCAAATAAGCCCGTGATACCAGGGCGGGCCGATATGACCGCCGATCTCACCGGTTGCGACACGCTCGTAATTAGAAAGCGCACCCTCGGAATTGAATTTTTTGAGGATATCCTTTGCCGAAACCGTACGGATCTTTTTAAGAAAATCATCGAACAATCCGCTGGTTACGTCTACGCGTTCAAGGTCGGGATAGCAAGGTAAAATATTCTTTGCTGAAGTGCTCATTTTTCTCTCCTATTGACATTGTTTTGAAAATGCGGTAAAATATAACCAAATTAATTATATATCAAAACTAAAAAACGGTCAACATAAATTAAGATATAATAGGTGGATTTTTCTTATATGATAAACTCAGGAGTTGAATATTTAACTGCAGGAAAATACATATCGGAACACACGTCTATGATACATCAAAGGCGGCAAATTTCAAGCTTCGTTTTGTTTTATGGTGTCAAGGGAACGCTTTATATTTCAGACGGCGGAAATGAGTACGCTATGTCGGAAAACAATTATCTGTTGCTTGCCGCAGATCGAGAGCACGTCGGTGTAAAGCGTTCGTCGCCGGGCCTGTCTTACTATTGGTGCCATTTTTTCATAAACGGGGAATATCGATTGCTCAAGGACATATCGGGAATGGAATTTATCGAGTTTGGTAAGTTTAAAATGCCGATGTACGGCACGTTTTCCGAACCATCAAAAATGCATTTGCTGTTCCATCAGTTAATAGATTCATCGAGAACGTCCGGAGAATATTCAAAATTTATATCAAATAACTTTCTTGATATAATACTTGCAGAGATCGCAGCGTCAAAGGCACCCTTGAGTGATAGGAAAGTGTCTATGTTCGTGGGAAACATAACTGAATGGATAAGATTGAATGCAACGCAGATAGAGAATACGAGAGATGTGGCGGCATATTTTGGATATAACAGCGAATATCTGACTACAATGATCAAAAAAGCAACGGGCAAGACTCTCACGGAGCATATCACCGAGAGCCGCATAGAGCAAGCAAAGGAGCTTCTTCGCGTTACGGGCAAGACGGTACGGGAGATTGCATACGAGAGCGGATTTTCGGATGAAAAATATTTTATGCGAGTGTTCAAAAAACATTTTGATGTCACGCCCACCGGTTTTCGCAACACATACACCAAGCAAAAGATGAATGACAGGTGAAAACGCTAATACGTTGTTTGCGAGGCAACCATTCGTTATTATGTATTTG
Organism: Eubacteriales bacterium; assembly: GCA_045632465.1. GTDB lineage: Bacteria > Bacillota > Clostridia > Oscillospirales > CAG-272 > UBA1740. The sequence goes on along the minus strand of JAZQWS010000049.1, from coordinate 6,732 downwards.
TATCCGCAAAAGCAACTATCAAATCCTATGGCGCTCTATTAATTATATAAAAACAAAAATACGGCATATCTCGAATTGATACGCCGTATTTTTGTAAAACTGTCCTTTGGGGTGACGCTCTAACGGTCTTTTTTGTTTTTTTACTTATTCCCTCTTGACATTTCAAAAAAAATACGCTATAATCTAATTGTTAAGATGTTTAAGTTTTTAACAAAGTTAATAATTGAAGGAGATTACAAAATGGATACGAAGCTTTTGATCGTTGACGATGACAGAAATATTTGCGACATCCTGAAGATGTATTTTGAAAATGAGGGCTACAAGGTTAAAACCGCAAACGACGGCGCCGAGGGCGTTAGCTGCTTCAAGATGTTTGAGCCGGATCTGGTTCTTCTCGATATTATGATGCCTAAGAAGGACGGCTGGCAGGTATGCCGCGAGATCCGCGAGGTTTCCTCCAAGCCCGTAATCATGATCACCGCAAAGGGCGAGGTTTTTGATAAGGTACTTGGCCTTGAGCTTGGCGCAGACGACTTCATCGTTAAGCCCTTCGATATGAAGGAGCTTTCTGCAAGAGTGAAGGCAGTTCTCCGCCGCTACAACGCGCACACCAAGACCGCCGACGAAGAGGTTGTTAAGTTCGAAAATATCGAGATCAGCCTGCAGAGATACGAGCTGAAGCTGAAGGGCAAGTCCATCGATATTCCTCCCAAGGAGCTTGAGCTTCTCTACTTCCTCGCCTCCAACTGCAACCGCGTTTTCACCCGCGATCAGCTGCTTGACAAGGTTTGGGGCTTTGACTATCTCGGCGACTCCAGAACCGTTGACGTGCACGTGAAGAGACTGCGCGAGAAGCTTGAAGGCGCATCTGATAAGTGGATCCTCAAGACCGTTTGGGGCGTTGGTTACAAGTTTGAAACCCTGGCATAATCGAAGTCTGCCACAAAATAAAGCGTTATTTCACAATTCGTGAAATAACGCTTTATTTTTATTTAATTCAAGGCTGCGGTCTTGAGCGCTTCCTTCAGCGCATCAAGAGAAGCGCCGGAAAGGTATGCCTTATTCGAAACGGAGATCACGGCGCGGCCGTTTTTCTCCTCGATGGAAAGAGCATTTCCGAGGAACTCATCCTTATAGGAAATATCTTTCGCATTGAGATCCAAGGAAAGACTTCCCTCTCCCGTTTTATGCCAAAGGGTGGCATATGCCTTGCCCTCGTATTCAAAGGTATATGCGGTGATGCCCGCAGGGGTTTGCGCGCGGTTATAAGGAACGAGCGCATAGCCATCCGCAAGCTTCAGGAGCGTGTGCTCCTGCTCACGGCTGCGAAGAGCGAGCTTTTGCTCCTCGGTGAGAAGCGGACGGTATTCCTCCCAGCGACGGATGACCTCAAAATTATCCTTCGTGCGAGGATTTCCCTCCACCTCGGGAAGATCCAGAAGCATCGTGACGGGACAATCCCAGGAGGCGGCACGGCTCGTGCCGAACTCGTAGATATCCGGCTGTGTTTCAAGATAATACTTCCACCAGCCGAAGTTTACACGCGTGAAATCCTCCTGCATATGCCCTGCCTCGTGGAACGGAAACTCGAGGATCAGATCCTTGAAGGTATCACAGGGGAAGACATCAAAGGCATTGCCACCGCTGAGCCAATGCCAGCCAAAATGCGTTTTCGCCGCACCCTCGCAATAGAGCGTGGGGTGATTGAATTTTTTGATCACGCGATACTGCGCATTGGAAACGTGATAATCGAAGGGCTCCTTTGCTCCCTCGGAGCCGTCCATATAGCAATAATCAAAGCCGAGATTATAAAAATGGGCAAGCTTTTCGGCCACCTCGTCTGCCAAAGAGGAATCCTGATCGAGATAAACGCTCGTTGCGCCGAACTCCGAAACGTCCAGCGTGCCACCGATCTGACCGAGGGGATGCTCGGTTACGTACGTATCGAAATAACCGCGCTTACAGCCGAGGAATGCATACGGATACTCGGTGGTGTAGCTATCGTAATGGATCAACTCGCCGCCGAATTGCAGAACACGGCAATCGGGATGCATCGGCGCATCCGTTGTGGGCTGTTCAACGTAGATCACCTCATCCTCCTTGCCGAGCGGTTTTGCGAGGGTGAAGTGGCGCGTGAGATGCAATCTGTGATCCGCAACGGGGGTGACGTAGCGGCTCTCGATACCGATATGCGTTTGCAGGAAATGGAAGCCCGCCATCAGACCTGCGCCGTGGATCTTATCAAGAACGAATTTTACATCCGCATCTCCGTTCGGATACTCCTCGTTATAATCGTAATTGCCGCAGAATCCGTAGCCTCTCGTTCTCTTCGTAAAGCAGGTGAAGTACAAAAGGATGCCGCCAACGCCCGCTTGCTTTACAAGGCCGATGATCTGATCAATATTCGCGGGATTTGCGTGATACGTCCAGAAGGTGGAGGTGTTCAGCCTGCCGCTACGGCGGCTCTGCACGCCGCGAGGAAGATCAAAAGCAACCTCCATGGCATCGATCGCATCCAGCATGCTTTCCTTGCCCTCGGTTACGATCAGGGCGCAGGAGCATCCGACAAGCTTAATGCCGTGAATGGCATCTGCCGTTAAGGTCAGCGCATTTTTTCCGCGTTTTTCATGGTTGATGCGGGTTTCGGGCATCGTTGCGATCACGGCAACGGCGGCACTATCATCCCAGGTTGCATTCAGCCATTCACCAAAGTTTTCCATTTTCTTTATGGGAAGCGAGAGAAGACGGAATTCATCCACGGGCGGAATATCCATGTTCAGCTTTCTCGTTGTCGTCGGCCCAACACAGAAATCTTTATCGGTGATGATAAATTCACCGAGGCGGAATACCACGTATTCATCCTCAAGGTCTACCTCAACACGTGCGCCGAAGGTGACGAGATCGAAATGCAAAATGAGAACACCGTTTTCCAAAGAAACACTCTTTGCTTGAAAGGTGGTTCGCTTATTGGGATACATAAGCTTAATTTCATTATTATAGGGGCGCTTCTCGGTTAAGGAGAAAATGGGCATTTCCACGCCTGCATCCAGAAGCTCTCGGCCGTCTTTCTTTAAAATCAAGCTTTCGCAGACGGCGTTTTTATTAAACGTCAACGAAAAATGGCGGTTTTCGATCACGATACTGCCGTTTTCCTTCGCATACATTCTCTTTGTGCTTTCCATATCCAAATCCTTTCACATACAGAAAAATTACATAAGATCCTCGAAATATCCGTGATAGTTAAACTTCACAGAGCTCTTGGGGAAGAGATATTCATAAAGCTCGGTACAATAATCATCCGTCATGGAGGCGAGATAATCGATCACGATCTGATTCGGCTCGGTTTCGATATACGAGCCATCCTTGGCGGCATAATGGTTATTCATTACAAAATCAATATGATGCTTGAAGATCGGGGAACTCTTCTTCCCCGCTTTGAGATCGGCAAGCATTTGCAGATAGAGCTTCTGCATCACGGGCTTCACCGTTTCATCCAAAACCTTGGCGACCTTCTCAATTCTGTAAATCTTCTGATAATTGATGCGCTTTGCCTCGCGAAGACCTGCATAATGCTCGGCATCCATGGTGATATACGGCTTTCCGTAGCTATGCTCGATGATATTGACCATCAGGTTATTGATGATTTCGGGGTTGACCGTTCCAAGCGTTGATCCCTCGATATCCGTTGGAGATTCCACAAGGTTGGCCTTTTGCGCATCCAAGCGGTCTCTTCCGAGATAGGCGATGATATCGCAAACGCGCACCACACAGCCCTCAAGGGTGGAGGGGATCACTTTCAGGATATTGCTCTCGTCTACATAGCATCCCTCCACAACCGCATCAAAGGCGGCAAAGCTCGGCATTTCCGCAGGGCGATATTCGCTCATTTCAAACTCGCCGTTATGCGAGAGAATACCGTCCAAGGTATCCAGCGTTATGTTCAGAGGAAAAATACCATCCAAAACGCGAACGCTATGCACGTTATGGTTAAAGAAGCGTCCGGTCTCCGCTTGATAGATCTCACTGATATAGCGCTCGCCCGCATGGCCGAAAGGCGTGTGCCCGATATCGTGGCCGAGCGCGATGGCTTCGATCAAATCCAGGTTCAGATTCAGAACCGAGCCGATGGAGCGCGCAATGCGCGAAACCAACTGCACGTGCAGGGCGCGGCGGGTAATATCGTCATTTTTATAAAAAGAGAAAACCTGCGTTTTGTCCGTATATCGGTTGTAATACGGACTATGCATGATTTTATCCACATCACGAAGATAAGCGGGGCGCCAGATAGATTCCTTGTCGGCATCCATATTGCGGCGCAGGGCGAGTGCGCTTTTGGCCGCGAAATCGGGGCGATTCCCCGTTTTTCTGTCATAAGCAATACGCTCGGTGATTTCGGGAGAGAGCTTTTCGTATTTGGGCATCTTATAAACCTCTTTTCTCTCGATTTTTATTTCTACCATTAGTTTAGCATATATTTTATATACAGTCAAGATATTTTTTATTGAAAGCTCACCTCTATTATACACGAAAGCTTAACGCTTGTATTTGACGAATCTTTTTGATTATTTGCACAATCTTAAATTTAATGAAAAAAGTCTGCCATTTTTGCGCAACTTCTCATAAGGATGATTATATCTTGGTAGGAGTGATTCGCGAATCCCCCTACGGACACACGTGAATTTCGGCAGAGAACTTGTTTTCTCTGCCGATTTGTGTTATAATGGAGTTAGCGAAAAGCCTCCCTTCGAGCGGAAGTGGGACCTCATTAGCGATGGAAGAAGCCTTCGCGGCTTTAGGCTTGTACTAACTTCATTGTAACGCACTCTCCCTCAGTCACCTTCGGTGACAGCTCCCTCCCGGAGGGAGCCTTTGGATGCGCGCAGCCTTAGGGGTATGCGCTTTGCCCGAAGCCTTTGTAATACAAGGGCGAAACTGCGATAAACAGAACGATAAATAAGAATGTGACGGCAATTTACATAGTCTAAAGCGAAAAGCAACCATCGGTTGACACATTGAAAGTTCTCGGTTGGTGGTATGTAAGTAAGGTTTATGCTACAATATAGTTACGATAAAGCACGATGCTTTACGAAATTGTCAAACGAGGTGTTTTATGATTTTAGCTGACAAAATTATAAGGTTGCGAAAAAAGAATGGCTGGTCGCAAGAAGAACTTGCCGACAAGATGAACGTATCACGACAAGCTGTTTCAAAGTGGGAAAGTGCACAAAGCATTCCCGACTTGGAAAAGATATTACAGCTTGGTACGTTGTTCGGCGTTACAACAGATTATCTATTAAAAGATGATATCGAGGACGAAGAATTTACGAATGAATCGTCTGATGCAGCCGTCAAGAAAATCAACATAGAAGAAGCAAACATATACATTGAGCAAAGAAAGAAAGCATCTTGGCGTATCGCACTTGCTACGTTCTTGTGTATCCTATCGCCCATAACTCTCATTGTTTTGAGCATATTATCAGAACAACCTAATGCTGTTCTAACGGAAACGACAGCAAGCGTAATCGGCTTAACCGTTCTTTTCGCCTTGGTTTTGTGTGCCGTTCCGATTTTTATCTATTGCGGATTTAAAAATCAGCCGTATGAATTTCTTGATAAGAATATCCCATTTGAACTTGAATACGGCGTGAAAGGGTTAGTAAACGAAAAGAAAAAGGCTTTTAGACCTACCTATATTGCTTATAACATAATTGCAACGTGCGTATGTATTTTTTCTGTGATTCCGCTAATCTTATTATCTTTTACAGAAAATGAGCTGCTTGTTGCGACGGCACTTGCTTTACTTATGGTTATTGCAGGTATAGGGGCAGGTATGTTCATTGTCGCAGGAACTCAAAACGCAAGTATGCAGAAGCTCCTCAAGGAAGGAGAATTCACCGAGAAAGAGAAAAAGAGAACGAGCGTAAAAGAGGTTGTTGGATTTTGTTATTGGGGCGCTTTAACGGCAATATTTCTTGCCGTTAGCTTTCTGACGAACGGTTGGCATTTGTCATGGATTATATTTGCTGTAGGAGGTATATTGTTCCCGATCGTGATGTGTTTTTGTAATTACTTTGCCGATACACAGAAGAAAGAATAAATGGTAATCAAATTCCAATTTATCAAATAGTAACCCCCGACAGACCGTTAAAAAAATCTGTCGGGGGTATTCTTTGGTCTTCTGCGTTGCAATTATGCCTTTGCGGACAGTCGAGGACGCCTGTCCCTACAAATAAAATGTAAACTTCCTTATGAGAAAGCGCCTTTTGGGCAGACTTTTTTCATTATCAATACACCTTTGCGGCGCGAGTTCCGTTATAAACGCCGTCCTCAACAACGATTTTACCGTCTACGATAACGTAGGCAAGGCCCTCGTTTTTCGCGGTGGGATTCAGGAATTCCGAGCGATCAATGATCGTTTCGGGATCAAAGATGCAAAGATCGGCATCCATTCCCTCTTTGATCAATCCCTTGGTTTTCAGGTGATATACGCTTGCAGGCAAGGAGGTCATTTTACGGATCATTTCGGGAAGGGTGACAACGCCTCTTTCACGCACGTAGCGACCGAGGGTGCGCGGGAAGGATGCACGCAGACGGGGATGAAAATGATCTCTGCCCTGCGCAACGCTCGAATCCGTGCAGATCATGGCGCGCGGATGCTTCATAACGTATTCCACATCCTCCTCGCACATCGAGAAATAGCAGGCGTTTGCACTGCAATTCGTTTCACGGAGG
>JAZQWS010000048.1:0-1096 GCA_045632465.1 Eubacteriales bacterium | reverse complement strand
GGACGTGCATTTTTCGGATATTTCCGCCGAGAATACCGATCGCCTCCTCCAGGCCTTCGCAAGAAACGGTGCGTATATCAAAGACGTTTCGATCGCAAACGTGCGCACCACGGCAGACGTAATGACCTCGATCGAGGTCATAAGCGGTAGCATTGACGGCATCGCCCTTCGGAACATCGAAATGAATTTCTCCGATAAAGCTGTAGATCTTTCTGAAAGTCAATACGCTTATCGCGGAAGCCATCTGATGCTTCTTTCTGGCGCGAAAAACGTAACGCTCGAGAATTTCAGTATCGCCGGATCGCTCTACGGCGTGGAAGAGCCCATTCATATCGAAAACTGCGAGGGACTTGAAAAGCGAAACTGCAACTTTTAAAAATTTTTGGGAGCTTGTATGCAAACGATTTATATTTGCCCGAAATGCAAAGCGCCTCTTTCCTTGGAGGATCGCTCTGCCAAGTGCGCATCTGGGCATTCCTACGATCGCGCCAAGGAGGGCTATTTCAATCTTCTCTTAACCAACGTCGGCGGAACGCATGGCGACAATAAGGAAATGATCCTCGCGCGCCGCACCTTTCTGGATGCGGGCTATTACGCGCCCCTCTCGGATGCCTTGAATGCGCTCGCCTGCCGCTATCTTAAGAAGGGCGGCACCGTCTTAGACGGCGGCGCAGGAGAGGGATACTATACAGGCCGCCTCGCGGAGGCACTTGAGGATGCCGATCTTGGTGCAAAGATCTATTCCTTCGATATCTCCAAGGATGCCGTCCGCCGTCTTGCCAAGCGCCGCGCAGACTTAAATCCCACCGTCGCAGGGGTGTATGATATGCCGATTGCGAGCGAAAGCGTGGATCTGCTTTTGAATTTTTTCGCCCCCTTTGCAAGAGAGGAATCTCTTCGCGTGCTGAAAAAGGGCGGTTATCTCGCGATGGCCGTTCCGGAGCGCGAGCATCTTTTCGGTCTGAAGGAAAAGGTCTACGAAAAGCCCTATTATAACGAGGTCTCCGAGGAAATTCCCGATGGCTTCTCCCTCGTCGAAAGTGTTGAGATCAAAAAAGAGATCGAGCTGAAAAGTGCTGAGCATATCCGCGCCCTC
>JAZQWS010000047.1:0-4196 GCA_045632465.1 Eubacteriales bacterium | reverse complement strand
GATCCCGATTCGCGCCTTGCGGATCGGGATCTTTTCTTCCAAGACAACATTTTTACATATCGAAAGAAAAATTTACATACGGAACTTACAAAATCATTCGCCGAAATAAACAAAAAGATTTTGCGCGGCTTGATAATTCCGAGATTTTATGATAGTATGATTACAAGCGGTGCAATATAAGAAATACTTTCCATTTTCTGCACGCAAAAAAAGGAGAAAAATTCATGTATACAAGTGAAAGACATCCGAACCTCGTTCTGAAGCCGAACGTCCCCTTTGCGCTGAAGGACGGAGAAAAAATCGCGCTGGATTATGCGCCCGCGCGCAAGGCAGACGGCACGGTTCTGATTCCCTCCTTTATCGAGGGCTTTGGCGGAAAAGCAGAAGATTTTGAGGGAAAGAAATATTTTACTCTTGACTCTCTCGATGCATATAAAAAATTTGACGAAATGGGATGCATCATAATCGACAAGGAAATCGATCTTTCCTCTATCAATCGCAAAGAGGATCTCGATTTGATGCTCCGCTGGATGGGAGAATTTATTTTCGATATTGAAAAGGTTCCCCTCGAGAAAACCTATGGGCCTGCTACGGCAGAGGAAAGAGAGGGCTTCAAGAGAGTGGGCGCGGACATTCGCGCAAGACTCGAGGCAAGAAACAATAAGCACCCGATGCTGGTTTCCAAGCCGGGGATTCTTGATACTCTGCACGATATATACAAAACAAATTCCGATCCCACGCTAAAGGGATACATGGAAAAGCTTGTGGCAAATGCGGAAGCGGTGTTTACAAAAGAGGCGCTCAAGATGAACGAGGATATGACGGCATTTCTGAAGCCGCTCAAGAATCCTTACGTGAACGGATACGATAGCGGCGGACGCGCCTGCCACCAGGATCGACTGTCGGCTATGTGCTCTCAGCTCGCGATTGCTTATCAGTTCACGCGCGACGAAAAATACGCAAGGCTTGCCTACCTCATTATCAACGAGCTGATCCGCATGCCGCATTGGGGGCCGGGACATTTCCTGAATGCATCCATGACCACCTACGATTGCTGTTTCACCTACGACTGGCTCTGCAACGCATGGAATGAGCTCGGCCTGGATCTGAAATACATTCCCTGCGGCATCTATTCGCACGGTATTCTTCCCGGCTACGATTCCGTTATTTACGATAAATGCGCATTTCCCTCTCCGCCCTTCGGAACGTGGCCTGCATGGCGCTTCCGACTGAAGCCGGATAATATAAACGTCGTTTGCAACACGGGTATGATCGTTGCTTCGGCGATGCTCATTTGCGACGGCGAAAACGGATATATCTCAAAACAAATTTTAGACATCTGCACGGAATTGCTTGGCGCTTCGCTCACCTCACTGATGCAAGACGGCCTCGTGCTGAAGCAATACGCGCCGGATGGCTCTTACGTTGAATCCAACTCCTACTGGTCTTACGGCACGAACAATCTTTTCAAAACGATGGGCGCACTCCACAGCTTACTCGGAACAGATCTCGGCCTGCACTACACCTGGGGACTTGACAAGACCTGCTATTACGCCATCAACACCGAGAGCGCCGAATACGTTGGCTGGAACTATCACGACGGATCGCTTGCTCCGCAAGGCACGGGCGCTTTTAATCTCTTCGCTTTCATTTCCGGAGACAGGAATCTTTATGCGCTTCGCAAGGAGCAATTGCGCCGCGGAAAGGCCGTTGGCATCAACGATCTGCTTTACGATCCCGCGCTTCTCGGCGAAACCGTTCCCGAGCTGAAAGCGATGCCGCTCGATTATCATATGGAGGGCATCGACGGCTTCACTGTTCGTAGCGGATGGGAAAGCGGCTCGATCTTCGCGGGACTTCTCGGCGGCGAAAATCCATCAGGCGCAAGCCACGAGCAATTGGACGCAGGCACATTTGTTTACCATAATTACGGCAAACTTTGGTTTACCGATCTTGGCGCGGACAATTATGAAATCAAGGGATATTTCGGAAACTACCGTCTTTTCCGCAGAAATGCAGAGGGCAATAACACACTTGTTCTTCCCTCTTTGCCTTATGGTCAGCTTTTAAGCACCCATTCGCCGATCATTGAATGGAAATCCTCAAATGCGGCTTCTTATGCAATTTTGGATACCACGGCGGCTTACGGCGACAAGGCTGATAAGGTAACGCGCGGTATGCTTCTTACGGCAGACAGAAAGACCTGGGTGCTTCGCGATGAGGCGGAATTCAAGGAAGAAGAGGATGCTTGCTGGGTTGCCAACTTCGATAGCGCGAAAATTAAGTGCGAGATTGCAGAGGGCGGAAAAAGCTGCAGGATGTCCTACGAGGACGGCGCGGCCATCAACGTTCATCTCGTTTCGAATACGGACGTGAAATTCGAAATCATCAGCTGCTACGATTTCCTTTTGAAGGACACCGCATTAAAGCCCGAGGGAGAGAGCGCAAGAGATAATTTCTCGCGCTTGCTCGTTCGCTTTGAAAAAGTCAAGAAGGTGGATTGCACGATTGTTGTTGAGCCCGTGGGTGAAGCAGCAAAATATGCAATGCCCATGTGCGAATGGAAGAATATCTGACCGCTTAACGATATCTTTTTCGGAGGCGCTTTGTTTCAAAACAGAGCGCCTCCGTTTTTTCTAAATATTTATATATAAATCGAACAAAACGGTTTGGCATTTTTTACGAAAAGTCCTTGAATCTATTGATAATTTCAGCTCTTTGTGGTAGTATAAATGCAAGCGATGCAATAATAAGACCGAAAGCGGTACGCTGCACGTTCAAAAAGGAGAAATGACAATGTATAGTAATGAAAGACACCCGAATCTTGTGATGAAGCTGAACGTTCCCTTCGCATTGAAGGATGGCGAAAAGATCGCACTTGATTATGCACCTGCCCGCAAGGCAGACGGCACGGTGCTCGTTCCCGCTTTTATTGAGGGCTTCGGCGGAAAAAACGAAAATTTCGATGGCAAAAAATACTTTACGCTTGAAAGCCTCGATGCAAACAAGAAGTTTGACGAGATGGGATGCATCATCCTTGATAAAGAAATCGCCGTTGAAAAAATCAACCGCGAGGATGATCTTGATCTGATGCTTCACTGGATGGGTGAATTCATTTTTGATATCGAAAAGGTTCCGATGCAGCGCACTTATGCGCCTGCAACGCCCGAGGAAAGAGCCGGCTTCAAAAGAGTGGGCGAGGACATTAAGGCAAGGCTTCTTGCAAGAAACAACAAGCATCCTTATCTCGTTTCCAAGCCCGGCATTCTTGATACGCTTCATGAGATCTACAAAACCAATTCCAATCCCACGCTGAAGGGCTATATGGATTCCTTGATCGCCGATGCGGACAAGGTGATGGCGACAGATATGTATAAAATGAACGCCGACATGACCGCGCTTCTTGAGCACGTCAAGGATCCGCAGGATGCGGGATATAATCTTGGTGCTCGCGCGCATTTTCAGGAAGGACTCAGCGCGGCGGCCTCGAAGCTTGCTATCGCTTATCAATTTACGCGCGATGAAAAATACGCAAAGCTCGCCTATCTCATTCTGAACGAAATGATCCGCATCCCGCACTGGGGACCTGCCCATTTCCTCAACACCTCCATCTCTACCTACAACTTCTGTTTTACTTACGACTGGCTCTACAATATCTGGTGCGAGCTTGGCTACGAATTACAGCTTCTCTATTACGCTATCTATTCACACGGCGTTCTGCAAAGCTTTAACTCTGTGATTTACGATAAATGCGATCATCCGACGCCCAGGGGGGGCTCGGGATGGCACTTCAAGCTGAAGCCAGATAACTGGAATGCCGTTTGCAATATGGGCTCTATCGTTGGCGCGGCAATGCTGATCTGTGACGGAAAGAGCGGCTACGTTACCGACGGAACGCTGGACATCTGCACCGAGCAGATCGGTGCTTCGCTTTCCTCACTTTTACAAGATGGGCTGGTTCTCAAGCAATACGCGACCGACGGGTCTTATGTGGAATCCAATTCCTACTGGTCCTACGGAACAAGTTCTCTCTTCAAGACACTCGGTGCTTTGCATAGCCTGCTGGGAACAGACCTTGGAATTCATTATTCCTATGGACTGGATAAGACCTGCTACTATGCGATCAACACCGAAAGCGCAGAATATGTTGGATGGAATTATCACGACGGAAATCTCGGCGCACAAGGCACGGGTAC
>JAZQWS010000046.1:0-4911 GCA_045632465.1 Eubacteriales bacterium | reverse complement strand
CGCTTTTATCGCATTGTTTCACGTGAAACAATGCATCAGCCCCGCTTTTTTGCGTACTTTCAATTGTTCTTTCAACTCCTTTTGCGTTGTTTTGAGCAACAAGGACACTTGCGTACGTTTGAGTTGCTCGAATCTATTGTTTCACGTGAAACAATATCGTTTATCGCTTCTTTCTGCACGTTCCTTGGCATTTGGTGCGACATCTCTCTTTTTTGACGCTTCCCGAGACTCATCCAACTGCTTTCTTGGCTCTGTGGTGTTAAGATGAATGTTATAATGTTTCACGTGAAACATTTCAAAAACTTTACAATCTAAATAACAAATATTTTATAGAAATCTTGACTTTCCTTCCTTTTTATGTCATAATATAATATACAATCATGCATATAACTAAAGAAAACTTTAAGAAACATCAGCAAAATCGGGCGCTTTTTGCGCCATTTGGAGGAATTATGGGAAAAATAGTTTCCTTTTCTAATCAAAAAGGCGGCGTTGGCAAAACAACTTCTTGCGTAAACCTCGCGGCGCAGATTGCGGCAAAGGGCAAGAAGGTCCTGATGATCGATATGGATCCGCAGGGAAATGCAACGAGCGGTCTTGGTATTTCGAAATCTAAGATCAAGAAAACGATCTATGACGTTATTATCGGTCAATCCAACATCGAAGATGCTATTATCAAGAGTAATTTTAAGAATCTTTGGGTTGTTCCCGCAACCATTGATCTTGCAGGTGCCGAGCTTGAGCTTTATGAGCTTTCCGAGGATGATAACTTTGCAAAGCTTGCCGTTGATAGCGTAAAAGATCGTTTTGACTACATATTTATCGATTGTCCGCCCTCTCTTGGCATGCTGACGGTGAAAGCGCTCTCTGTTTCGGACGGCATCGTTATCCCCATGCAGTGCGAATTCTATTCGCTGGAGGGTATGTCTCAGCTTCTGAACACCGTCAAAACCATTCGCAGACTCTATAACCCCGAGCTTCGCGTAGTGGGTATCCTCTTAACGATGTATAACGGACGCCTTACGCTGACGGGACAAGTTGTTGCCGAGCTGAAGAAGTACTATGCCGAGCAGCTCTTCAAGGTGCCGATCTCCCGCTCGGTTCGTCTTTCCGAAGCCCCCGGCTACGGCGAGCCCATCTGCTACCACGATCCTTACGGCAAGGGATCTCTTGAATATGCCGCCGTTGCCAAGGAGCTTATGATGCGCATCTAAGCGGTTTTGGGCTTCAAAACGCAGCATATTTAGCCTCTTTTTTACCAAAACAGACGCATTTTCATCGTTTTTATTCTATATTTGTTTCATCATATCTTAATTGAAGGAGATTTTCATCATGCCCAGAAAGAAGAACAGCGGTCTTGGCCGCGGCCTGGATGCTATATTTTTAGACAACTCTCTTGCAAACGAAGCGCCCACGGGCGAAGGCAAAGTAATTGGCTTGAAGCTTTCCCTTATCGATCCTCGTGCCGATCAGCCCAGAAAGCACTTTGATGACGAGGCTCTGCAGGGACTTGCAGACTCGATTTTGAAAAACGGCGTGTTTCAGCCCATCCTCGTGCGCGAGTATGGCGAGGGAAGATATCAGATCATCGCCGGTGAGCGCCGCTTCCGCGCAAGCAAAATGGCAGGACTTTCCGAGATTCCCGCCATTATTTTGGAAAAAGACAATCAAAAAACCGCGCAGATCGCCCTGATTGAGAACATTCAGCGCGAGGATCTGAATCCTGTGGAGGAAGCAATGGCGTATCGCTCGCTTGCGGACGAATATAACATGACGCAGGAGGAGCTTTCCTCCGAAATCGGCAAGAGCCGCAGCGCAATTGCAAACGCAATGCGACTTCTCGATCTTCCGGACGAGGTTTTGGCTCTCGTTGCGGGCGGCGCATTGAGCGCAGGCCATGCAAGAACGCTTCTCGGCGTGAAGGATAAGGAAAATATGCTCCCGCTTGCAGAGGCTTGCATTGAAAAGAGCTGGTCTGTGCGCGTTCTTGAAGAGGAAGTGAAGCGTATCAACCGCCCAATCCGCACCGAATCTCCCAAGGAAAAAGAAGCGCCCCTCGTGAATTATCAGAGAGAGCTTGAGCTGAACCTCCAGCGCCGTTTCGGCCGCCAGGTTCGCATCAAGGGAAGCGGCAAAAAGAAGTGCCTCTGCTTCTTCTATGAGGACAACATGGATCTGACCGAGCTTCTGGACGCGCTCTGCGGCGAGGATTTTTCTAATTAAACCGCTAAAAACGCGTAAAAACCCGCTATTTAAAGGATTTTTCTATGCAATTTCTGAAAAACGCAATCTTTCTCAATCTCAAGGATCTCGGCGGCGGCGACCTGCCGATCGGCTTGATTCTTTTGTTCTTTTTCGTGGGACTCATCGCCGCCACGGTGATCTCGCATCTCACAAGCGCCATGACGTATCGCATGATCGAGGCGCTTGTACGTCACAAGGCATTTGACGAGGATTCCGCAAAAACGCTCCGCGCGCTCGGTCTTTCCGAGGATCAAGCGATTCTCCGCGCGGTCAAAAACGAAAGCTCCATGCTAAAGCGCTTCGTTTCCTTTGTAAAAGAGGATAAAAACGCGGAAAATACCACTTCGGAAGCTGAAAAAGCGCCATCCGAATGCAAATGCAAGCGTGCTTATTATCTCGCACCCGCCAATGCAGACCGCGCAAAGCAGATTCTTTCCGAAGCCGAGCCAACGCTCCCGCGCGCCATCGGCTATTGCCTTCTGCTTGCGGCGTTTTATCTCGCGATTGCACTTCTCGCGCCGATCGTTTTGCCCATACTGATGTAATAATTCAAAACGAATTACCAAAGGAGTGATTTATTATGTATAAAATTGGAATGTCTTCTTCCGGCGAGAATATAACCGATGCCTTGTTTGCCGACTACAAAAAAGCAGGCGTGCAGGCAATTGAAATATCCTTTGGACATAAACCCGAAAAAGACCTCGATTATGCAGAGATCAAACGCCTTTCCGACGCCTACGGAATCGAATTGTGGTCGTATCATCTGCCGTTTGCGCCCTTTTCGGAGCTGGATCTGTCAAACCCCGATCTCTGCGATCAGACGGTAGAATATTTTAAAGGTTTGATCAAAGCGGGCAGCTCCATCGGTATCAAGCGATTTGTTGTGCATTCCAGCGGCGAGCCCATTGCAGACGAGCAGAGAGCGACGCGGCTTGCATGTGCCAAAAAATCACTTGCCCGTCTCGCCGAGTATGCAAAGGGCTTCCAAGGAATTATCTGCGTAGAGGATCTTCCGCGCGCTTGCATCGGGCGCAACTCCGAAGAAATGCTCGCGTTGCTTTCGGCGCACGAGGATCTCTGCATCTGCTTTGATACAAACCATCTGCTTTCCATCGAAGAGCCTCACGAATTCATTCGCAAGATCGGAAATCGGATCGTTACGCTTCATGTCTCCGATTATGATCGTCTTGACGAGCGCCATTGGCTTCCGGGAGAAGGAGACATTGACTGGCAGGCGCTTTACAAAGCTCTGTGCGAAATTGGCTACAATGGCGTTTGGATGTATGAGCTGGGTCTCAAAGCCCCGAATTCCATCGTTCGCGAGCGCGAACTCACCCGTTCCGATTTCGTTCTCAACGCCCGAGAGATTTTTGAAGGCAAACCACTGACCGTTCGAGGCACACGTGTCGAGGGGCTGATCGATTGGCACGAGCGGTACAGAAGATTACAGAACAATGCGTAATACACTATACCTTGCAGGGCAGGGAATGTGAAAAGGAGTGCGAACAAAATGTTCGCACTCCTTTTATTTTAGGGATAAGCAAAACTCGCTTTATGAAAGGTGCCGCTTTTGCATCCTTTTTTTATAAAAATCATCCCTTGGGATACGTAACGCGTGTTTCCACGGCGGTCGTACCCTTTTGGAAGATATATTTGATGGCCTTGATCTCGGTGCGCGAATGGATCAGATTGGTGTTTGGCTCGGCAGAGATAAGAATTTTCTCGCCGCCGCCTTCAATTTCACCGTCATCCAAGCCCGCAGGGAGGGCAAACGCGGTATCATACGCCACGTACGTATCATCTGCCGTGACGTTATGGCGGCGAATATGGCCGGTTTCGGTCGGAATTACCACACTTTCGACCAAAATTCCCTTCATAGGCGACCATTTCGAGTAAATACTGCCGTCCGCATTTACGCGCGCTTCAATGCATTTTCTGCGATAAAAGATCTGCCCATCGATTTCAAATGCAAGCGTGCTGTCCGGCGCGGCGGCGCCAAGCGATTCAAGTGAGCGCGAAATGCTGAAGCCATAGCGCGAGGAATAGGCGAATTTCGAATATTTTTCGGCGCAATGCGTGGGCGCCCAGGTGGCCCATTGTCCCGCCGTCAGCGCAACCGAGTAGCCGCCGATTCTTTGCACAGTCATGCAAGCCTCGGGAATGGGAAGCATGGGCTGCATTTCGGGGAGGGGAAGCGATTCTGCGGCGAAAAATTCGTGATTTTCGGGCAAAGCAAGCAAAAGAAAGCTCTTTAATGCCCAATAAGGCGAGCCATAAGCGTTATAAAACTCCGCCATGTTGAGATTCGGATAGGCATATCCAACCGTCAGAATGCCCGCATGGTCAAAAATCGGCTTTTTCAGCCACCAATCGAGGTGTCTTGTGATAATTCCCTTCATCACGCCCATCGGGAAAGGGCGCACGTCTGCAAAAACGCAAGCGCTGAAGAAGCAAACCTGCGCAAAGCGGTAGGTCAGCGAGCGCCCGAAGGCAAGCGCCGATCCGTCCTCATCAAAGTAATAAACAAAGCTTTTTGCGAAAATTTCGGCTCTTTCCTTGAAGATTCTGCTGTTCTCGGGATCCTCCTTTTCCATTACCTTGGCGTAGATCAGAGAATAGAAGTGCAGAGCAAAGGGAACGTAGTAATCCACCTGGTCGGTCTTTCCG
>JAZQWS010000045.1:0-1233 GCA_045632465.1 Eubacteriales bacterium | reverse complement strand
CGGCGTTCCGGATTATCTGAGCCCCATTCTGATCGATTGGCCGCAGAATCTGCGCGACGGCTACGATATGGAAAAGGCAACGCAGGGCGTTTGCACCACGATCAACGTTTTCTATTACGGATTTTTGAAAACAACCGCCGCGCTCTATCGGATCGCCGCAAACGAAGCCCGCGCTGGTGTGCTTTCCTCTATGGCGAGCGAAACCGAGCGAGGCATCAACGAAGCGCTCTACGATGAAAAATCGGGGCTTTACCGCGATGCCGCCGATTCTCAGCACAGCGCCATCCACGCAAACGCCCTCCAGCTCTTCTTCGGCATGAAGCCGCCGAGGGGCTACGAGCCGATCCGCGAGCTCTTGCTGGAAAGACGGCTGAACTGCGGCGTTTACTTCTCCTACTTCGTGATCGAGGGACTTTTCCGCATCGGCGAAGCCGAGGCGGCGTTCGAGCTTCTGCGCGGCGAGGACGAGCACTCCTGGGTGAATATGCTGAGAAGCGGCGCAACCACCTGCATGGAGGCCTGGGGGCCGGAGCAAAAATGGAACACAAGCTGGTGCCACCCCTGGAGCTCATCACCGATCTATTTCTACTTCTGCCGCATCCTCGGCATTGATCTTCGCGCGCAAGGCGAAAAATGCATCCGTATCACGCCACATCTTCCGAAGGATATGGATTTCGCCACGCTTGAAATGCCAACGCCGCACGGCCGCATCAGGGCAGAGTTTTCCCGCGAGGGCGGCATTCCGCGCTATACGCTGACCGCGCCGCAGGACGCCCAAATCCTCTTCGGAGGCGATGGAATCGAATTTATCCGCAAATAAGATATTTCCGCAATTTACGATTGTGCAAGAAAAAGCCACGATTATGTAAATACAAACCCGGACAAAAGCGGTATAATCAAGATAAAACAACTCTTTTGGAGGACCCGTATGAAATCCGTTTACACGCCGAACGACTATAAGCATCTTGAAAGTGATTCGGAAATGATCCAGGCCGCCGTGGACGAGGCGGCAAAATACGGAGCAACCGTTATCATTCCGCGCGTCAACGAGCGCAGAGGCGAATGCCTTTGGGAAATCCATACGCCCATCGTTTTGCACACGGGATCAAATATCGTGCTTGAAAACTGCTATATGCGCCTCAAGGACGATAGCTATACCAACTTCTTCGTGAACGATGCAAGCCTTGCAAAGTGGTGGCTGAAGGAAACGAGAAACTACGATATTTCCATCCG
>JAZQWS010000044.1:0-10649 GCA_045632465.1 Eubacteriales bacterium | reverse complement strand
AGGCATAAAAAGACAGCCACTTGAGTGGCTGCCTGAAAAATAGTTGCGTTTGGCGGATTTTTCTGTGAGCCTTCAGGCTCTGCCAGTATTATGCCCTGGAGGGGCTTCCGCATACCACCAGCTCAGCTGGTGGTTTTGATTTGACTTAGATGGTTGATTTTAATTTATTTCGGTAGGCATCTTGCCTCCGCATTTTATGCAAAAAGCGTACATTTCATTTGCTTTTTCACCGCAATGCGGACAGAATTTAACTCTTCGTGGTTGCTCGTTGTGATTTTGCGAATCGGTTGCCGTGTCATATGCGTCTTGGTGCGATTGGGGCTCACTTTGCGTAGGTGATTGCGCATTTATGGCATCATCGGTTGTATCTTCTAAGGGGCTTGATTGGTTGTCGGTGTTATTTGCATTGCTTTTTGAGCCCGAAAACACAGGGATTAAAACGACGCCCAATATGATCAAACAAGCGCCCCATAGAATCTTTCCCTCTGTAAAAATGAAAAGAATGCCGCCAAGAATAGCTATATACGGAAGCCACGATAATTTGAATACCATATGCTTAAGTCCCTTTCTTTTTTATTTCGATTCCGTTATTCTAATTGCGACCGTATCGCTTGATCCAGTTCTACCATTTTGGACTTCAAAAATGGCGAGTAAATGTACGTATAAACCGTTCCGTTTTTCAGATGTATTTTGTATCCTGCCCAAGGCTGCAAGCCGGTGCGGGTCATCTTGAACTCGGTGTTTTGAATATCGGCGAAAGAATAGGTATGAGAGCTTCCTGTTCCGAAGGATTTAACGTAAGACACACCGCTTTCGGAAATGGTTAGTTTCCCCGATGAGAGTGCACCGAACATAGTGTTGGTTCCGGTTTGCAGATTGACGCTTACACTCAAATTCGGAACAGTGTCTGAATGAATGGTTTCCGAACAGTCATTTTTTGAATAGTTATTTTCCGAACAATCGGTTTGCGCATGATGGGTTTCCGAATTTAAGGATGCTCCGCACATCATGCAGAATTTCGCGCCCTCAACAACCTTCGCTCCGCAGTTCATACAAACCGGGTCTCCTACCTTCGCTCCGCACGAAAAACAGAATTTTGCATTATCGGGCAATTCCTGATTGCATTTGTTACATCTCATTTTTAAAAATCTCCTTCCATTATCGGTATGCGTAGCAATATTTACATAACACCGTAACTTTTTAAAACAGAGGGGGGTCTTGCAAATTTCTCTTAAAATTCTTCTCTGGCGGATAATTTTTCGTTATCGCTGTCCCAGCTGACGACGATGCTTATATCATACCGCAGGTCGACGGTGTGTTTGATTTTTTTGATTCCGTTTGTAATGGAGAGATCATATTTTCCGTTTTTCAAAACGATCTCTTGCATACCGTTTTTATCTATGTAGTAGGTTGCGTTTTGAATCGTTACCTCCAATCGGTTGGTATCAAAAACACCGCCCATCTTCAAGAGGGACTTCGGCTTGATACACTCGTATCTGATTTTTAGTTTATATTTGGTTGAATCATATTCGGCGGATTCTCCGGCCTGAGCAAGCAATTTGATTTTGTATTTTTTATAGAACTCATTGATTTCGTATGCTCTATAAGCGTTGAGCGGATGATCCATCTGACCGAATTGAATGAACTCAAGCACCTTGTTGTAGGTGGATCCATCGATCAAAACCTTGTAGTTTTGTGCTTGCTTGAAAAATTCCTCGCGATTCAGGTCAAATTGTAAATTGTTGGTGCCGCCCGCGAATGCCATCATAACATTGATGACAGGCTCGGCAGATGCGTGATAATATGCCGCAACGCGGTCGGCCGAAAATTCGCTGCAACGCATCCAATAAGCAAAAGCATACTGTAACGAGGTGATCAGAATGCCGGAAAGGAATCCCTTTGCAAACATTTCCGCACCGTTCAAAATAAACTGTCCCATCGTGTGATACAAAACGTGATGGCAAATGATGTGGCCGCATTCATGCGCAATGACGGTTTCGATTTGCTCGAGCGTCATGGTTTCCAAAAGTCCCGAATGCAGAACGATAAAAACATCCGTGTCACCCATGGTGTAGGCATTTGGCGAGCGATCCAGGGATAAATACAGCTCGGGAACCTTGATTTGTAATTTTTGACACACCTTAACGAGAATGTTGTAAATTTCGGGAAGCTGATTCGGGCCCAGCTTCAAATAAGAGGAAGTCGTTTCGATCATGAACATTTTCTCACCGACTACGTTCATAAATTTTTTGAGAACCAGATCAAAGCCGGGAACCGCCTTTAATGCGTCCAAGGCTTTTTTGTCGGACGGGTGAATAAAATCGTTGTACTGAATCGCCATGTTATTACCTCTCTTTTATATAAATTGATTGGAAATAAAAAAGTGCGCCAACCAAAGTCGGCGCACAAAAAACGCAAACTCCGTTGTCGCGAAACAAACCTTACATAGAAAATGCCAAAAAGCGCAATCCTACCAAGTTGGAATTTGCATTTTTATCAAATACAAATTGGCAAGAAAGCGCAAAAGGGTATAGCACACCCCTATAACAAAAAATGCACTTTTCTATGTATTCAGTTTGTTTCGCAGATTCAGTATAACACAGTTCGACAATTTTTGCAAGTCTTTTCAAAAAAAACGCACACAACGCAGGGGATGGGATACCCTTTGCACTGTGTGCTGCTTTTTTGATTTTTCTTTTTAGATTTTAACAGACGTCTCATTCCTTCTCCAAAAAGCGGCGGAACGGCCTCCACCTCCGAGGTGGGAGATTCCGTTGTTGCGAAACTGAAAATGATGCAATGACGAAAAAACAAAAACAATAGTTGACATTTTTGAAAAAAAGATAGTTCAACCGCCAAAGAAGCGTGTGTGAACTATCCTTTTTTGAGTTTGAAAATATGCTTTGCAATTATTGGATCTCTTATTCTCCCTTTGTGAAGCGGCGGAAGGGGCGGAGCACGAAGGCAACACTGATTGCTCCGAGCAGGATCATAACGATCCAAAGCGTAGTTACGATCGGCCAGCCGAGGTTCTCGGCAACGGGACCGAACACGCAATACTGGAAGGTGAAGCCGAGGCTCGCGGCGGCGTTGATCACGCCGGCGGCCGTTCCGTTTTTGCCGTATTTCGTGAAATGCAGGTTATAATGCTGGGTGAAAAGCGTGGTGGGAGAGAGAAGAAGCGCGATCATTGCAAGCGATGCAACAACGATGCCGATCGGCAGATCGCCAACGAAGCGCAGAACCACCGCAAAGGGCAGAGCCAGCACGAACATCACCAAGAAGCCAACCACCTCGTTTTTGATGAGGCGTGGGAAAATGAGGAAGCGCACCAGCAAGATACCGGCAACACCCGCCAGAATGATCAGCGTGTTTAAGAGATTGCCGATCGCGGGGGAAATACTTTCGTAGCTCTGGAAGAGCATGGTGGCGGAGAGGGTTTTCGTTCCGTTTTCCACCATGGCGCGCAGGAGAACCGCCACCATCATGGCGTAGAAGCCGCTGATGAGGAAGAGCTTGCTTGTTTTCATGCTTTGCGGCGCGGCACTCGTCTCGGTCTGTGCCTCCTCGATGGGGGCATCCTTTTTCAGCGCGGGGCTATAGTGCTTGCAGATCAGGATGAGCGCGGCCGCCAAAAGGAGGAGCACCACCGTTGAGATCGCAAAGCTGTAATTCCAGCGCGGGATCGCCGCCGAAACGGCGTAATTCACCAAGAGGCCGCCGGAGCTTGCAAAGGAGATGAAGAACATCATGTTCGCGCGGTCGCTCCGAACGAGCTGAGAGGAAATGATCTTATAGATCGCAGGCCAAAGCGCAAACTGAATGATCGCGTTAAAGATCCAAGCAATCAGCATCACGGCGAAATTCTGATTCAAAAAGATGATAAGATTGGAAACGGAGCTTCCGATCAATCCGATCAGAACGAGCCTTTCGGGATTATATTTATCTGCGAAAACGCCGCCGAGGATCTGCAAGGGTGTGTAGACGGCGTAGAAGGCGGCGTTGATCAGGCTGGCCTGGGTCAGCGTGAGTGCCCCCTCGGCCACGATCGCGGAGAGCGCGCCCGAAAACGAGCTTTTCGTCATGTAAACGAGCGCGTACGTGATCCAGATAAAAAAGAAGACCAGGCGGCTGATGCGCTTGCTTTCAAAATGGATGCGCGTGTCCTTTAAAAGGTTCATAGTGTGTTACCACTCTCCGTCTCCGGACTCGTTTTCTTTTCCGAAAAGCGCATTGATCTCGGTCAAGGTCTTGCGAACGAGCATTTCGCCGCCCACGTGGCCTGCCGTTCCGCTTCCAACGAAGGCGGAATAGTGGCTTCCTGCCTCAGCCTTCTCGGTGGGCAGATAGCCGTAGGAGCCGCAGCAGAGCTGGCAGAGGAAGGTCTGCTTTGCAAGCGAGCGGGCGCGGATCTGGTTACCGTAGTTGAGGAAGAGCTCGTAGGGGTTGGTTGCAAGCGCAATGTCGCCAAGGCGGGCGATATGCACCTCGATGGGATAGAGATCCATCGTCTGCTGGAGCTGATATCTTGCAACGATACCGCTGTAGATCTGCATGTGCGCGTTGTCCTCGTAGGAAACGTCGCCCTCAAGATTGTCGAAGAACTCCTTGATGGTGCGAAGTGCGCTGTTGTATTCCGCAACGGTAACGCGGCGCAGGGGCATTTCAACGGTTACGTTCTTGTGAATGAAATTGGTTTCGGTTACGTACTCGGTTACGTCATCGAGCGCCCAGAAGATCTCGTTTGCGATTCTCTTTGCCGCAAGGGTGCAGCCCTTAATGTCGAACATGGAGGGATCGGCACGTCTCGGAACAACCTTTTCGCGATGGATGTTAGGGTCATTCTTGCAAACGGGGGAATCTACCCAACGAACGAGGTCACGGGGGCACTGGTCACCTGCGGGAGAGATCATGCAAAGGAAGTTTACGTCCTCGCCGTATTTCTCGCGAAGGAAGCCCTTTACCTTACCAACGTAGTCGGAGGAGATGTAGTTCTGATGCTCCAGCACCTGTGCGGGGCAGGCAACGTTTGCAACCACACCGGTCAGCTTCTTTGCCGTGTCGTAGGTGAAGAGCATCTCGATGCCGCCGTCATTGCCGGCCTCAAGCTCGGTGAAGTTCGAGGTGTTTGCGTTGCCCCACATCTTTGCGGAGCCATCGTCATAGCAAACTCTGCGGCACATACCAACGGCCGCGCGACCAAAGCCTGCCGCATAAGCGCCCTCGGCGCGGTTGTTCCATGCCTGGATGGCGGCCTTTGCGATTCTCTCAACGAGGAACTGCTTTGCCTCCTCGCCGCGGATGATATCTGCGGAATCATCGAATACGCGGGGCGCATACTTCACGCCCTCGGGCATCAGCGCGGTCAGTGCCTTTAGAGGAGAGGAGAAGCTGTCGCCTCTGTCAGCATATGCAAAGGAGGCGTGGGTATGGATGGCGCTGATGATGAGCTTCTTCTTATCGAAGCCGCAATCCTCGGGCAGATATGCACGAACGGCCTCCAAAAGCTTAAAGCTTGCGGCAACAAGGTCGCATCCGATAAAGATCATGTGCTCCTCGCCGCATTCAAGTGCCAGCGCGGTAACGGAGATGGGGGTTTCCACCTCGCCGGAAATTCTCTCGTAGGGCTGACCTGCAAGATCCACTCTTCTTCCCTCGGGAAGAATGCTGACCTCGCTCCAGCCGATTTTAATCTTGTTCATAACATTTCTCCTTATGTAAAGAATGATAGTTGTCTTTAAGGAATCAAACGGTTGCGCTTTCTGCCTGTGCGGCGTTTGCCACCTTGGTGCGCATAGCGTGCGCCTTGGTGACTACGTACTGCATCACGAGCGTAACGGCAAGCATGATGCCTGCGCAAACGTAGAGGATGGGGGTGTAAGTGCCAACGATGTCGAAGCAGAGGTTCACGGAGGGCGTTCCGAGCGCATAGCCCATTACGTTCACCGAAACGAAGATGCCGAGCACCTTCTCATAGGAATGCTCGCCGAAGAGATCGGAGGCATAGATAGGAAGCATGATGGTTTCCAGCGGCAGAGCCAGCGAGGAGAAAATACTGTAGATCATCGCGATGGCCATGCCTATAGGGGAATTCGTGATAAGTGCCAGAAGAAGCATCACAACGGAGGCTGTGATCGAGCACATGCTCATGGTGAAGCGAAGGCCGGTTTTATCGTAGATAACGCCGGTCAGAAATTTGAAGCCTGCAAGCGCCAGGGAATGGAAGCTCATGGCGTAAGCCACGTATTCCGCCGTCAGTCCCACGTCTCTCATGTGCGCCTTTGCAATGCCGGTGATGCCCTGGAGGCAGAAGCCGGTTAAGAAAATGCAAACAAGGGCAATGTAGAAGTACGGGGTTGCCGTGGCCTTTGCATAGGGAATGCCGGGCCAGGGCTCGCCTCTGCCGCGCTTCTTCTTGCCTATAGGTGCGCCGCTTTGCGCCGCGTTTTTCGGTGCTTCGCGCATAAAGATAAGAAGAAGAACGCCAACGCCGAGAACCGTGAGGCCGGAGATGAAGTATGCGTTTCTGTAGCTGTCGCCGCCCGCCTCAATGATGGGGGAGAGAAGCTGGATCGCAATCGCGCCGCCGATGCCGTTGGCCGCGAGAACCGCGCCCATGATCGTGCCGCGGTTTTCCTTGCACCACTTGTTGATCACGCATCCGATCATCGTCGTTCCCGTCCAGGAGAAGCCGATTCCGAGCAAAATGCCGCCGAGATAGAAAACGATCAGGCTGTTTGCCAGCGAATAGCAGAGCATCGATCCCGTCAGGCAGCAGATGCCCGCAAGCATCAGCTTCTTCGTTCCGAATTTCATTACCAGCGTTCCGAAAAAGAGGTTGACGATCGCGTTTGCAACGAAGCGGCAGGTATCGTTCAGGGAGAAAAGGCTGCGGTCAATGCCGAGCTTTTTCGTCACGACGTCAAGATACAGGCTCTTCGTTGAGCTGCAAAATCCGAGAGTGATCATAACCGTCAGAAAGCAAACGCCAACGACCACCCATTTGTAATCTAAGGTGAATTTCTTTTTGATTTGCAGAGTTTCTTTGTTTTCTTCCAAGGAAGTTTACCTCCGAAAATAAAGCCCTTTCGGGTTTGCGAGAACCATCCTTTTTAGAGAGAAAAGGATGGTTCTCTTTTGAAAATCTTGCGAAAATGCAAAGAATTGTTTAAAAATCGAGAATGGTTTTGTCGCCGTAAACGCGCTCCCAGTCCTGCTTGAAGCCCGTGATTGCGGAATCGGTCATGGGGTGTGTTACGAGCGTTTTCAGAATGTCAGCGGGAACGGTTACGCTGTGGCAGCCCGCCATTTCGCACTTATGCACCTGCTCTGCATTCTTGAAGCTGGCGGCAAGAACCTTGCAATCGGAGCCGTAGATCTTGAGAAGCTCCACGGTTTCCGCAACGATGGTGCATCCGTCGCCGAGAATGTTGTCAAGTCGGTTTGCGTAAGGTGCAACGAAGGATGCGCCCGCCATGGCTGCGATGAGCGCCTGCGCGGGAGTGAAGATGGCCGTTACGGTTACGGGGATGCCGATCTTTTTCAGCATCATCGTTGCCTTGAGTCCCTCTTCGCCGATCGGAATCTTGATGTAGAAATTGCCGCCGAGTCTTTCCTTCAGAAGCTTCGCTTCGGCAACGATGTCCTCCGCTTTTTCTGCGGTGGTCTGCACGTGAAGCATTTTCTCCGGTCCGATAATTTTGCGGATGCTTTCAAGAAGCGGCCAGAAATCGGTGTTTTCCTTCGAGATAATGGTGGGGTTGGTGGTAACGCCCGCAAGGGGGTAAAATTCGTTGCAATGCTGAATTGCCGCAAGATCTGCGGTGTCGAGAATGTAAATCATTTTTTCTTCTTTCTTATTCAACTACGAAATCAACGGCGATGCCGAGAATCGCGCAAAGGTCTGCGATCTTCTTTCTGTTATCGCCATAGGTGATAATGTAATGCTGGCAAGCAACGTTGTCTGCAAACTTTTCAACGTTGCCGATCTTGATCTCCAGAGCGGAAAGCTGAGGCGCGGGTGCATCCCAGCCGCATTCCTCCCACTTCGGGGGCTCCTTGCCCTCGCCGAGGATGATCTGCATCGTGTATTTGCCATCCTTATAAACAAGGCGGCTCATGGTAACCGTTCCGGTCTTTACCTTGGAAACGTTCAGGATGCCCTGAGAGAGCATGCCGAATGCCGCGGGAAGAACGGTGTAGGTTTCGCCGTCTACCATATCTGCGGCAACAAAGTCGGGAACGCCGGCGAGAACGCTTTCCTCAAAGAACTCGTAGAACTCAAGATAGCCTGCGAGCTGGCCGGTCAGGCGGTTCATCATCAGCTGGGTAACCGCACCGAGAGAATCGTTTTCGGGAACGGTGGTGTAGCCGTCCTCGGAGAGAAGCATAAAGATGGGAGCGGGCGGGAAGCCGCAAAGCTTCTTCATGCCGTCCACGTCCTTCAGAGAGATGGCCTTGTAATTTCTTTCGTCTGCAATGGCCTTCACAGCGAGATAGTAGCCTGCGGCCTTCATCATCGCATCGTCATTGGCGGGCTTTAAGAAATTCCACTTCAGGATTCTCTCGTTCACAACCTTGCGCTTCGCCGCATCGTCGAGCGCCTCATATCTCTGCTGGATCTCCAGCATTTCAAAGGTCTCGATCTCGATGCCGGTGTTCTTCTTCAGCGACATGCCGTCGTAGAGCGTGCCGTAGAGGTTCATATCGCGGTAGCCCGCCATACCAACCTTGTCGGTGAGAAGCTGCTTTGCGGCGATGGCGGCGCGGCAGTAATCCGCAACCACGTCGCTTCTGGTCTTCTTTCCGATGATATCGTAAACGTACTTGAACTTGTAGCCAAGTCCCTCAAAGGTGCCGCGAAGTCCCGTGGTGCCTGCCTGGTCGGCGGTGGTTACAAGACGGTCGCCCTCGTACCAGCCGCAAAGGCCCCAAAGAACCATGGGCAGGTGGCGATAGTGCTCGGTTACCTTCACAACCGCATGCGTGGGAATCCAGCCGGCAACGCAAACAACGAGTGCGTCGAAGCTCTCCTTTTTGAGTGCCGCAACGGCCGCATTTACCTGGGTTTCCTCATAATCGTCTGCCACGGGGTAAACCGAAACGAGATCCAGGCCCTCTGCCTTCAGCGCCTCGGCGGCGGCAGAGCATTTTCTGATAATAACGTCAACGGGAGTGTTTACCTCGCCGAAGCCGACAAATCCGATTTTTGCCATATCAAAATCCTTTCTGAAATAGGGTAGTGTCAGTTGTTGAGAAGCTTGTCGTATGCAAGATATCTCTCATAGCATTCGCTGTAATCCACGCCTTTGCTCTCGTAAACCTTGTCGAGCGCGATGCGGCTTGCCGCCTCCTCAACGCTTGCAAAGCGGCCGATGCCAACGGCGGCTAAAATCGCCGATCCGAGGCAGGCGGTTTCCTTATTCTTTAAGGTAACCAGGCGCTTGCCGGTCATATCCGCCTTCATCTGGCACCAGAGCGGGCTGCTTGCGCCGCCGCCCATGGCGCGGATCTCGTCCACGTCAAGACCAAGATATTCCAGGTTGGATTTCAGCATGCAGGCAACCGATTCCATCACGGCGCGAACGAAATGCGCGCGGGTGTGCTCGGTGGTCAGCCCCGTGAAGCTGCCTCTGGCGGCGGGATTGTATTTCGGCATGGTCGATCCGCAGAGATAGGGAAGGAAGGTAACGCCGTCGCTTCCCGCGGGGATCTTCTCGCAAAGCGCATCAAGCTCGCGGAAGGAGAAATTCTCGCAGAATGCATTCTTGAACCATTTCAGTGCCATTCCGGCCGTCGGAGTCCAGGAAAGCAAACAATACTTGTCATTATAGTTGTAATGGCAGGGAACGATGCTCTTTTCGTCATAAGCGGGAACGGTGTCAGACGGGAGGAAGATAACCATCGTCGTTCCCGTCATAACGCTGACGAGCCCCTGCTTGACAACGCCCGCACCGATCGCGCCCGCGATCTGGTCGATCGCACCGGTAACGACCTTAACGCCCTCGTATTCGCCAACGTGCACCGCGCTGGAATGGAGCGCGGGAAGCATTTCTTCCGAAACGCCGATGAAATCCAGCATCTCCTTCCACCATCCACCCTTGTGGATGTCAAAATAGATCGTGGAGGATTGCAGGGTTTTCTCGGAGATGAATTTGCCGGTCATTTTGAAAAGGATCCAGTCCTCGAGAAGGAAGACCTTCTTCGTTTTCGCGAAGATCTCGGGCTCGTTTTTCTTTACCCAAAGAAGCTTGCAGGCAGGCCAGGTTGCGGTGATCTCGGGCTGACCCGTGATCTCGTAAACCTTCTTGTGTCCGAAATGCGCGGCGATCTCCTCCGCCTCCGCCACGGCTCGGTTATCGAGCCAAACGATGGCGGGGCGCAGAGGATTTCCGTTTTCATCGGTCAGGATCAGAGTTTCGCATTGGGTGTCAACGGCAAGGGCCTCGATGGCGAAGTCTGCCTTCGCCTTCTCGATCTCGCCCTTCACGATATCCCAATATTTTTCTGCGTCGAATTCCACGATATCGCCGTGCGCGTCCAGGGTGTAATCGGCGGTCAGAGAGATTTTTTGTTCAAGGGTATCGCTGAACACCGCCGTTTTCACGGAGGTGGTTCCGATGTCTATTCCCAGAAAATTCATGACTTAT
>JAZQWS010000043.1:0-4250 GCA_045632465.1 Eubacteriales bacterium | reverse complement strand
ACGGCGGCCTGAAGCAGATCGATTCCGTAGACGATCAGGGACATATTATTATTGATTATTCGATTTACGATGCCATCCGCGCAGGATTCAAGGACGTAACCTTTATTATCAAGAAGGAGATCGAGAAGGATTTCCGCGAGGTTATGGATGCGCATCTTGCGGGCAAGGATATCAACGTAAAGTACGTATACCAGGAGCTGGATAAGTTGCCCGAGGGCTTCTCTGTTCCCGAGGGAAGAAAGAAGCCGTGGGGAACGGCGCATGCCATCCTCACCTGCCTTGGCACGGTAGATGCTCCCTTTGCTGTTATCAATGCCGACGATTATTACGGCGCAAACGCCTTCACCAAGATCTATGATTTCCTGAAGAACGTGCAGGACGATGAGAAGTATCATTATGCCATGGTTGGCTATAAGATCAAAAACACCGTAACCGAGCAGGGAACGGTTTCGCGCGGTATCTGCACCCCCGATGAAAACGGACTTCTCTCCGAGATCGTGGAGCGCACCAAGATCGGTATCCGCGGCGACGAGATCTATTTCACCGAGGATGGGGTAGACACGGTTCTCGATCCCGAAACCCTCGTTTCCATGAACCTCTGGGGCTTCACCCCCTCGTATATCGAGGAATGCTCCAAGCGCTTCGCCGCATTCCTTGAGGAAAATCTTCCGAAGAATCCCGAGAAGTGCGAGTTCTTCCTTCCCACGGTTGTTTCCAACCTCATCGGCGAGGGCAAGGCTGATGTCCGCATCCTCTCCAATACCGATAAGTGGTATGGCGTAACCTACAAGGAAGATAAGGAAATGGTTGTTGAGGCGTTTAAGCAGTTGAAGGCTGCAGGCGTATATCCCGAACAATTTTGATTTTCACCGTAATTAGCGTCTTTTCGGGCAGACCGAAAATAAAAAGCCGAGGCTGCCTCAAGTGAAATTGAGAGCCTCGGCTATGCTTTTAAACTTAATCCATCATCTTTTTTGCGATGTCAACGATGGAGTTCACAACGCCGTCGATGCCAAGCGTGGAGGAATTCACGGTGAGGTCATAGTTGTCAAACTTGCCCCACTTTTGTCCGGTGTAGAAATTGTAGTAAGAGGATCTGCGCTTGTCGGTCTTGTTGATAATGTCAACCACCTGTGCGCCCGTCACGTCGGGATGTCTCTGCATAACTCTTTCCTTGCGGTGATCAAGATCGCCGAAAACGAAGATGCGCAGGATATTGCTTTCGTCGCGGAGAACGTAGTCAGCACAGCGGCCGATGATAACGCAGCTGCCCTCCTTGGCATATCCCTTGATAATATCCGATTGAAGAATGAAGAGCTTGTCGTTGAGCGGCATCTTGTAGCCAAAAGCCATGGATGCGCCGAAAACGTTCGATCCCATCGCGAGGGTATAAAGTAAGCTGTTTGCCGCGGTTTCCTCGCTCTTTTTGATCACGTCAACGTGCAGATCGCCTTGCGCCGCCGCATCCTTGATAATTTCCTTATCATAAAGAGGAATTCCGAGTGCTGCCGCAACCTTTTCTCCGATCTCGCGGCCGCCACTGCCGTATTGGCGTGCAATCGTAATGATAAGTTTTTTTGCCATAAAATCACGCTCCTTTGGTTCGTCTATCAATGTTTTTTATTATTCTACCATAAAAAAATCCATTTGTAAAGTGGTTTTTTGTCATTTGGTATGAAAAACACAAAAAATAAATATTCTTTTTGTTCATATCGAACAAGAAAGGTTTGAAAATGAAGCTTGTAACCCCCTCTCAGATTGCCGAAATTGATGCTTACGCCAAAAATAAGCTCTCGCTTCCCATGGAGGAGCTGATCGCGCGCGCAGGTCGCGCCGTTGCCAAGGTCGTGCGCGCCCGTATCCGTAAGGGAGGCCGCATCGTGGTGCTGGCCGGCCGAGGAAACAACGGAGCCGATGGCTATGCCGCCGCTAAGGAGCTGCTTGACGAGTATGATGTGATCGTGTATGACGTTTTGCAGGCAGGGCAGAAAAGCGAGGCGGGGCGCTTCTATTTGCAAGCCTACTGTGCCGCAGGCGGCCGCGTTTTGCCCCTCACCGAGGAAGAGGAATCGCGTATGAATCTCGCCTCCGCCGATTGCATCGTGGATGCCATTTTCGGAACGGGACTTCGCGGCGAGATTCCCGATAATCTCCGCCGTCTTGCTAAAACGGTAAAGGCGGCCGTTGGCGTGCAGAAGATCGCGGTTGACGTGCCTCTCGGTGTCAATGCGGATGACGGAAGCGTAACCGAAGACGCGATCTACGTTGGCGCAACGGTGGAGCTTTCCTTCATCAAGGTCGGTATTCTTTCTTATCCCGCGCGTACGTTCGTGGGAGATATCGTGCTGGATGATCTTGGGCTTCCGATTGCCGAGATCGAGTCGGCCCTCTCTTTCCCCAACCGCCTGGTGGAAAAGGAATGGGTGCGCGATCATTTGCCGCAGAGAGAAGAAAATTCGCATAAGGGAACGTTTGGAAATCTGATGGCGATCACGGGAAGTGAAACCTATCGCGGTGCGGCGGCGCTTTCGCTGGAGGGCGCGCTTCGCGGCGGCGTTGGGCTTCTTCGCTATTTCGGAACGCCCGCGCTTTGTGCTGAGCTTGCCGCGCGTTTCCCTGAAATTATTTATGAAGAGACCGCCTCCACGGAGGATATAACGGCAGAGCAGATCGAGAGGCTTGCCAAGGCATCCGCCTCGCACAAGGTAACGCTGGTTGGATGCGGCTCGGGGCAGAGCGAGGGGCTGGAGGCGCTTGTGCGCGCCCTTCTTGCAACCGAGGGAGGCCCTCTGGTTTTGGATGCCGATGCCATCAATTCGTTGGCTCTGCATAGAGAAGAGGGGCTTTCCGCGCTGAAGAGCGCCGCGCGCGCCGTGATCCTAACGCCCCATCCCATGGAGTTCTCCCGCCTCAGCGGCCTCGGAATCTCCAGGATTCAAAAGAATCGCATCGAATCCGCTCGCACCTTCGCAAAGGAATACGGATGCATCCTCGTCCTGAAGGGCGCAGGCACTTTGGTAACGGACGGCAACGAGCTATATATCAACCACACAGGCTCCTCCGCCTTGGCAAAGGCGGGAAGCGGAGACGTGCTCGCAGGCTTCCTTGCTTCGCTCGTTGCATCGGGCGCAGAGCCGATCCATGCCGCCGCCCTTGCTCCGTATTTTCATGGGCGCGCCGCAGATACCCTCGCCAAGGAGTTTTCAAGCTTTGGAGTGATCCCCTCCGATCTCCCTCGCCAGATTGCAAGAGAGCTTGCAACCTTCCAGAATGGAATTGAGGAGATTTAAATAAAAATCACCGAATTTGCAAATCATTGTTTGCAAATTTGGTGGTTTTTTGTTTATAATATGTCCGCAATGTGGAAAATCAGATCTTTTGTTTTGTTCCATCCGAGGCATGGATCGGTGATGGATTTTCCGTAAACGGCGGTGTCGCTTTGTGCGCCGTCCTCGAGATAACTCTCGATCATCAGTCCCTTAACGAGCTTCTGCACGTCGGCGGAATGGCGGCAGCTGTAAAGGATCTCCTTCGAAATACGAATCTGCTCGAGGTATTTTTTTCCGGAGTTTGCGTGGTTGGTGTCGATGATGGCGGCGGGATTTTCAAGTCCGCTCTCCTTGTAAAACTCGAAAAGCTGTGCCAGATCCTCGTAGTGGTAGTTGGAGTGTGTGCGTCCGAGCTTATCCACGTAGCCGCGCAGAATGGCGTGTGCATAAGGGTTGCCCTGGGTTTCAACCTCCCATCCGCGGTAGCAGAAAATATGCTTGTGATGCGCGGCCTTGATGGAGTTCATCATAACGGTGATGTCGCCGCTCGTGGGGTTTTTCATACCAACGGGAATGTTGAGTCCGCTCGCGGTCAAGCGGTGTTGCTGGTTTTCAACCGAGCGTGCGCCGATCGCAACGTAGCCGATCAAGTCCGAAAGGTATCTGTGGTTTTCGGGATAAAGCATCTCGTCTGCGCAGCAGAAGCCGGTCTCCTTAATGGCTTTCATGTGGAGCGAGCGCATGGCGATCACGCCGCTGAGAAGGTCGGGCGCGGCATCGGGATTCGGCTGGGAGAAAAGCCCCTTGTAGCCGTCGCCCGTGGTGCGTGGCTTGTTCGTGTAAACGCGAGGAACGATCATGATCTTATCCCTAACCTCCGCTTGCACGTCCTTGAGGCGGTGGATATAGTCCATAACGGCATCCTCTCTGTCGGCCGAGCAAGGGCCGATGATAAGCAGGAAACGGTTGGATTTTCCCGAA
>JAZQWS010000042.1:0-17539 GCA_045632465.1 Eubacteriales bacterium | reverse complement strand
CAATACCTTTTTCGAAATTTTTTCAAAATTTTTTTTGGCTTTTTCAAAGGGTGGTGGGCCATCAAGGACTTGAACCTTGGACCGACCGGTTATGAGCCGGTTGCTCTAACCAACTGAGCTAATGGTCCTTATTTAGTTTTTGAGATTTCTTTTTCGCTTACGCAATATGTTTTTAGACCGACCGGTTATACTCCTTGCGAGCTACGCCGTCTTCGGCGGCGCTTCGCGCTTTGTATCGCTCTCGCGATACGCTCGCGGAGCAATCTGCGCTTGGCTCGCTCGTGCAAGCACGGACTCGCTCAAGCTTGATTATGATCCTTTCTTAACCAACTGAGCTAATGGTCCTTATTAAATTTCGGGGCAATGCATGAAATTTTCATCTGCCACAAACGACTTTACTATTGTAGCAAAAAAATGTGTATATGTCGTGAACAAATAAAAGAAAATTGAAATTTTCTTTTCGATAATTTTCAAAAAGAAGTTTTCCTTTGAAAGAGGCTGTCTCAAAGCCATGTCTGAGACAGCCTCTTATGAAGATTTAACTCTTCTGAAAAATCAAAAGATTACTGATACAGCGCGGAGAAAGCGATCTGGTTTTCACCATCAGCATAGCTGAGAGTGAAAGCGGAGATGCTCTTTGCGCCTGCATTCATCGTTACGGAGATAGCCGCATCAGCGGGAAGCGCAACGCCGAGAACAGAAGCAGAGTTTGCACGCGGAACAGCGGCAATCAGCTGTGCGCCGGTTGCAACGTCACCGTTGATCTGAACGCTTGCAAGCTGATCAGCAGCAAGGTTCAAGGCAAGCTTAGCAACAACACCTGCAGTACCCTCGATCGCGCCGGTGTAAGTACCGTTGGAATAACGGATCTCGCCGGTCTCGGTCGTCTTTGCGGGTTCGGTGGAGGAGAAGATATCCTCGCTTACATTCCAAAGCTCGCGGGTGTATGCGATCGTAGCAGTCTCGCCGCTACCAAAGGTGATCTTATAAGTGGAAGCAAGAGTTCCAAGAACGGAGGTCTCGGTTACGGCAATCTCAACACGGGTGGATCCCATGTCCTTCATAGCCTTTGCGAAATCCGCAACGGTGAGCGCAACCTCTACAGGGGGCTTCTGCTCTTCTTCAAGCGTCTTTCCGCAAACGTCGCAAATCAGGTCGCCGTCTGCATCCACGCAGTTATCACAGGGCTTCTGTGCGCCGCAGGAAGCAAAAGCAAGCATCATAACGAGAGCCAAAAGTAAAGCAATAATTCTTTTCATGTTACGTTATCCTTCCTTTACTTTATCTTACTTGAGCAGAGTGATGCTCTGCAGATCATACGAATACTGAGCCTTGATCTCAACAGTGGGGTTAGCCATGTTGGTAACGCTCTTAGTGTCGTAAACGATGCTCATGGCGGTTACGGAAGAACCATCCGTCTCAATACGAACGGAGATATCCGAGGTCATGGAAGCAATGGTCTTGGCATCAAAGCTCGTGAATATTTCAGAAGCATTGTCCATAGGAACGGTGAAGGAAACGATCATTCCGTCATCGCTTGCGCGAACGGACTTGATAACGGTGCTGTCAAGGTTCATACGATAGGGAGTCAGTCTTCTTACAAAGGAAGGCTGGTCGATCTCCCACAGACCGCCGTCAATACGAAGGCCCATGCCGTCAACGTACTCCTTAGTCTCAACAACCTTCGTCTTAGCCACGGTTGCACCAACGTCGTTCAGAGATTCATACTCATGCACGTAGAGAGCCGCAGTCTTACCGCTGAGCTCGCCCATCGTGATGGTCAGATCGCTCTTAAGGTTAATATCAGCATTACCGGTAACGGTAGTAACCTTACTCTGGGTGGGAGTGGAGGTTCTGATCAGCTCAGACAGAGCATCCAAGATGTCCTGCACCTCAGCATCAGCGGGAGGGGTCAGCCCATCGTTGCCGCCGGCAGGAGGAGCGCTGCATGCAAACAAAGCAAGCGTGCATGCGAGAGCAAGCAAAATCGCAATCAGTTTTTTCATACGTTTATCCTTTCCTGAAAAAGCTCTTTTCTATTCAATTAAATCTGGAGAAGTCCAGGGTCTGCACACCGTAAGTATAGGAGCTTGCAACACGAACGCTTGCGCCGCTGGATGCGGTGTAGGAGATAGCAACCATGGAAATGTTCTTTCCGTTGCCTTCAACCTCAAGCGCGATCTCGCCGCTTGCATCAAAAACGATACCGATCACCTTCAGAGCCTCTTCTCTGGTGAGAGAAACGGTCAGCTTCTGTCCGTCAGCGCTGAGCTGATAATCTGCAGGAAGAACTTCCTTATTCAACTTGAAAGTGCCGATCTGCTGAAGAGAAGGAATAACAGCCTCCCAATCCGTTGCGGCAAGAGAATCGCCGATCGTCTTGGTCTTACCGTCCTTAACAGCAATTGCACCCTCAACGCTAACAATATAGTTGTCAGCCATTTCCTCGATGGTCGCAAAGCGATCATACTTGAAATCAAGGATGGAGTTGTTTCCGTTTGCTACCTGAGAGAAAGAACCCGCCATCGAGAAAGCGTTACCCTTCAGGTCCTTGCCTGCGTAAGTCGTGAGAGAAACGATCTTCGTGGGAACGGCACCCTTTGCAGCCATAGCAAAGATGTCCACTACTTCATCGCCTGCGGGAGGCGTGGTACCGCCGGGAGTGTCACCGTTGCCGCCGATGCTGCATGCAGCCAGGGAGAACACACATGCCAAAATGAGCATAAAACTGAGAATTTTTTTCATACTTTCACCAAATGATCCTTTCATTATGGATTTGGGTATATAGATTCATACCTAATTATACTATTTTTTATATCAAATGTCAATAGAGTGAGGCACGGATATTTTCTCTTTGCGTGACGAAAAATAAGGCATAATTTTATTCAATATCACCAAAAAGCCGAATTTGAACCGCAAAAACACCCCAAACAACCGCTTTTATGCCCCCAAAAAACGCAAAACCGCCGTTTTTTCTAAAAAAGGGCAAGCGGCACAAAATGCCTTGCTTGCCCTTTGATTCCCGAATCGGCGAGCCGTCGGTCAATTATGCCTTCTTCGTGAGATATCCCTCGCGGTAGAGAAGCTCCGCGATCAGAACCGCGCCTCCGGCTGCGCCGCGCAGCGTGTTGTGCGAAAGACCAACGAACTTGAAATCGTACAGAGTATCCTCGCGCAGACGTCCAACCGAAACGCCCATGCCGTTATAGAGATCTCTTTCAAAACGAGTCTGCGGACGGTTATCCTCCTCAAAATAGGTAACAAACTGTGCGGGCGCGGAGGGCAGACCAAGAGTCTGAGGCTTACCGGCAAACGCCTTCCAATCCGCAAGGATCTGCTCCTTGGAGGGGGGATTATCGAACTTCACGAAAACGCAAGCCATATGTCCGTCGGTGACAGGAACGCGGATGCACTGCGTTGTGATCACGGGCTCCTTGGCGGGAACGATCTTGCCATCCTTCACCTCGCCCCAAACGCGGAGAGGCTCCTTCTCGCTCTTCTCTTCCTCGCCGCCGATGTAAGGAATCACGTTATCCACCATTTCTTCCCACTCGGCAAAGGTCTTGCCCGCGCCGCTGATGGCCTGATACGTGGTTGCAACCACCTCGCGGATGCCGTACTTACGCAGGGGCGTCAGCGCGCCAACGTAAGACTGGATCGAGCAATTGGGCTTAACGGCGATGAAGCCGCGCTTCGTTCCGAGGCGCATTCTCTGTGCCTCGATCACATCAAGATGCGCATCGTTGATCTCCGGGATCACCATGGGAACGTCCTCGGTCCATCTGTGCGCCGAGTTGTTGGAAACCACGGGGATCTCTGCCTTCGCGTATCTTTCCTCAAGCGCCTTCGTCTCATCCTTGGAAAGGCTTACGGCACAGAAAACGAAATCAACGAGAGCGCCAACACCTTCGATATCATCCGAGGACATAACCTTCATATTTTCAAGAAAAGCAGGGCAAGCGGTCTTCATCTTCCAGCGACCGTCTACAGCCTCCTTATAGGTCTTTCCCGCCGAGCGAGGGCCTGCAACGAGAGCCGTGATCTCAAAATAAGGGTGATCTGCAAGCAGCAGCATAAAGCGCTGGCCAACCATACCCGTGGCACCGATAATGCCCACCTTTAACTTTTCCATAACTTCAATTCTCCTACTAAATAATAATATTATATTAGATTGCATCTATTGTATCATATTTTTTTATATATGTCAAGTAAAAAAAGCTTCCCGCGCAGATTTTTTCGGGAAGCTTTTTTTATTTTACTTTTGAACAACGCTCACGTTTTCGGGGCTGATACCCGTCGTTTCATAAACGATGGACATGATCTGCGCCACCTCGGTGGCCTGCAGACTCTCTGCGGCAACCACAACGCTGACACTATCCTCGCTGATCACGGCAACGCAGGCCTCAAAGCCCTTGGCCTTGACAAGCGTTTCGATGTTGGCCTCATTCTGAATATCCACCGCGATGCGGGAGATCTTCTCGGCGGCCTCGGCCCGCGCCTCCTCGGAGGCATCGCTGTTTTCCACCACGAGCTTCAGCACCTCGATGGCCTCATCGCGGGACTGACTGCGGGAAAGGCTGACAGCGGCAAAATAATTCTCCTCCGTCTGCTGATCCGAGCCGGTTTGCTGGGAATCGTTGTAATTGTCCTCCATGTTGTTCTCGCCATAGCCGAGCGAGGAGGCAGGATCGTAAAACCAGCGGTAATTGAGATACACAGCCAGCCCGATCAGGAGCATGGAGGCAACAACGATCGTGCTCCTGCCCGCCTTCGAGGTAAAGAATTTTCCGATTTTTTCGTTTTTCATCATATGCTTCTCCTTGTTATTTTGTTACTAATATCTATGCGATGGCGAAAAAATATATTCCATATTTTTTATCGTTTATTCCGCCAGACAAAGAACCGAAATGCGGCTTGTGCCAATGCCGAGCAAAGCGCTCAGCATCCCCGTCAGCTCCGCGCGGATCTCTGCATCTCTGCCGCCTGTGCATAACACGGTTACCCCGAGAACCCTGGGCGGCGAGGTTCCGATCTGCGTGCTTCCCCGGTATTCCGCAAGCGCACCGCTCTCAAAGGTCAGCATCACCTCCGCGCGCCCAACGCCATCGATCTGCGAGCAGAGCGCCTCCAGTCTTTCCTCCATCAAAGCGCCGTAGCTCTCAAGGTCATTTTTTGTGTCGGCGCTTTCTTTTTTTGCCCCCGAAGAAGCATAAACGAGCAAGAAAACGCCGATAAGAAGCAGAGCCCCCATGCGCAAAAGCCCCGGCGTTTTCTTCAAAAAATCAAGTGCTCCCAATTTCGATCTCCACCTCACATTCTCCAAGCCCCTCGCTCTCCACAAAGGCGGCAATGGCAAAGCTATCCGCAAAAACGGCCTCCTTTTTCAAAAGAACGCGCACGTGCGCGGCGCGCATCGCCAAAAGGTCAAAGTTCTCCGCAATCACCGTGATCTGCGCCTTTTGCAAAGAAAATTTTTCAGCGATCGCGGCGGCGATCCCATCGCAAAAGGCCGCCTCGACACGCGCGGCGTAAAGTGGCGCATCCGTCCCCTCCTCCACGGGGGGAACGGAAAAATCCGGGATCTCGGGAAAAGCGCGGCAAAGCTCCGACAGCGGCGAGATCACCGCCCAAAGCAAAACCACCGAAAGCCCCAGGCGGCCGTAGCGCGCCGCCTCCGTGCCGCCGAGAAAATGCGAGGCCAGCGAAACGATCGCAGAAATCAGAACCAC
Organism: Eubacteriales bacterium; assembly: GCA_045632465.1. Lineage (GTDB taxonomy): Bacteria > Bacillota > Clostridia > Oscillospirales > CAG-272 > UBA1740. Next base: position 11,810 of record JAZQWS010000042.1, on the reverse strand, counting down.
GGAAATTAAATACGCCTTCATAAAATCGCCACTCCCGCACGAAGAAAAAGAATGCTCTGCAAAAGAAAAAGCACCGACGAGATTGCGCAAACCGCGATCAGCGCATCCATCGCGCCGCGAAAGGCGGCAAGCATACGTCCGGCCCCGCGCGTTCCGAGAAGCTCCGCAAAGCGTGCGGAAACGTCCAAGCAAAAACGATAAAAGAGCAGCTGCAAAATGAGCGGCGCGCAGAGCAGAAGAAGCGCCGCTACCACCGAAACGCCTGCCGTTGTTTTCACAAAGGAAAGCCCCGCCGAAAGCGTGGAAAGCGAAGCGGAAACCGCACCGCCAACCAAGGGCAAAAGCCCCGAGGCCGCATACTTTGCGGTGCGCATCGCGGTGGTGTCTGCACTCGCGGAAAGCACGGTTTGCAAGGAAAGTGCCGCGCCGAGCAGAGTGCTTCCAAGCCCCAGAAGCCAAAGAAATGTTCGCCGCACGCTATCGGCAAGCGAGGAAAGCGCCGCCCCCTCATCTCCAAGCGTGCAAACAAGCCCCAGCGCAAATATCACCGAAACGATCGGCATCACAAGCTCGGAGAAAAAAAGCTGAACAACGTAGAGCGTGATCTCTGCGCCCATCGCCCCCGCCGCCGCACTCTGAACGCCGCCGGCCGCCAGCGTGATGCTATGAAAAATCGGTGCGGCCGCACCAAAAAGAGCCGCTGTATCGGATAGCATCCGAACCGCCGCAAGCGCACATTCTCTGAGGGGATCAAAAATCAGTGTTCCCATCATGGCGGCCGCAAGCCCCTCCATAAGCCCGCCGAGCGAGGCATCCGCCGTGCAATGCGCCGCCGCGCAAACGAGAACGGCGCTCCCGACGCAAAGGAGCAGAAAGGAAAAAATCTCGCTTCCCTTGCCCGAAAAGGCGGCCGCGATCTCGGAAAGCAAGCCGCGAGCGCCAACGCGCGAAATCAGCTCCTCTGTTTCCTCCGCGCGAAGTGAGGGAGGAAGGATCGCGTAGAGCTCCTCAAGAAATGCATCCTCCTCCGCCGCATAGACGAAAACGGCAGGCATTGCCAAAGCAACGAAAAGAAAAAACAACGCGCACTTTTTTCGAAATCTTCCCATTATTTTAATAACTCCATACCGATTGCAACGATTTTTTGAAGAAAAGGAAGCGCGATGCAAAGGATCTCCAGCCGCCCCGCCAAAATCACGCCGCGCGCGATCCCCCCTTCGCCGAGCTCACGGCAAACGTCTGCCGTTGCCCCCATCAAAAAACCAACGCCCGTGATCTTCAGAACGCCTGCGGCCGCCTCGGAGAGCGCGGATTGCGAGGCAAAATCAGAGACCACGCCCGAAATCTTCAGGATCCCCTCCGTGCAAAGCGACAAAAGCGCCACCAGTGAAAAAGCAGAAAAAACGGCCGCGCCGCGCCAGCCGAGATCCTTTAAGAGCACCGCGGTGACGGCCATCAAAAGCCCGACCGCACCGATCTGAAGCGCTCCCATCAGATGCCGAACACGCGGCGCACCGCATCAAAAAGAGCGCCAAGCTCCGAAACAAGCAGCATCAGAACGAGAACGATGCCCGCGAGCGAAACCAGCGTTGCCTGCTCGTCTCTCCCCGCCTTGGAAAGCACCTGGCAGCAAACCGTTACGATCATGCCGATCCCCGCCACCTTCATCACAAGCGCAAGATCCATCCTTCACGCTTCCATCCTTTCTTTTATCAACCTTTACATGAGCAGGATCACCAACCCTATCGCTGAGGCCGCCGAAAGCGTTCGGCAGAGCGTTAAGCGCCGGGTATGCTCCATTCTCTCCTTCGCGATCAGCATCTCCGCACCCGCAACGGCCTCCGAAAGACGGCGACTTTCTTCCGCGCGCCCACCGCGACCGAAATTTAAAAACACACCGTCAAGAATGCCCTCCATTCCGCGCGGAAGGCAAAGCGAGCCCTTCGCATCGCGATACGCCTCGCTCGGCAATGCGCCATCCGCAAGCGCGCCGATCAGCGAGTTTTTTTCCAAGGCCGATGCCTTGAAGCCGCAAATGCAATCCGCAGGCGAGCGTGCAAGACCGCGCAATTCATCCAAGAAAAATTTCAAAAGGAGAAGCATCTCTTCGCCCATCAAAAGGCGCGCCTTTTGATAGCGTTCATACGAAAAAGAGGTATAAAATGCAAACATAAATATACATATTACGCCAACATAGCGCAGCATTTCGCATCTCTCCTCTCTTTTATTTGATCGGATATTTCCTCATAAACAATATGTCCGTTTTCTCTTTTTATGCCTAAAAAAGCATCGAATGCCTCCGCTTCAAAAAAGGGACGAAGTGCCCCGCGCCGGCAAAGATCCGCATAGGAAGCGGCATGCGCCGAGGCAACGGCAAGTGTTCCGCCGCGCAAAAGCGAGGCAAGCGCCTCAGCCTCCCCCCGCCCTCCGATCTCGTCTAAAATCACGACCTCGGGATTCATCGAGCGATGCGCGATCTGCAAAGCCTCCGCGCGTCGGTAGCCTCGCAAAATGTCCACGGTGGCATCCCGATATTCCTCGGGCGGAAATTCCATTCGCTCGTCGATCACCACCACGCGCATCGGCGCATCGGCACGCCCCAGGGAAAGCGCTAACGCACGAAGTGCCGTTGTTTTTCCAACGCCGGGCGAGGAATAGATCAGCAAGCCCTGCCTCGCCCGCAAAAATGCGCGCAGCACCGCCTCCTCTGCAAGGGCGGGCGGCGCATGCGGAAACCGAATGACAAGAGAAAATATATCACAAACGCCACGCATCTCCCCTCGCTCATATCGCGCACGTCCGCAAACGCCGATGCGGATCCCGCCCTCATACGGAAGATATCCCTCGGCAATGCACTCCTCGTATGCATAAAGCGAGCCGCCGCAAAGGCGAAGCAAAAGCTCTTCCATTTCCAAGGGCTCTAAATGCGCGGAAAGCACCCTTTGCCGATTGCCGAAAACAAGCGAGGAGCGCCCCATCACGCGCAGGCGAAGCTCCTGAAGCCGCTCCCAAAAATGTTTTTGCCCGCCCGAAAGCGCCCATATCTCCGCCGCCATCTCCCGCGGAAGAAGCGAAAGAAAGCGCGCGCCGCGCGATGCCGCATCCATCATTTTTCTGTCTCCTTTTGTCGAATTTTCTGCCAAAAAATTCCACAAAAATGGTAATTTTTTCAATTTTTCTATTGACATCTGTCGAAAAATTTGCTACAATATAATAGCAAAACAAAACTACATGTGAGGTATTTCTATGAAAGCAACCGGTATTATTCGCCACATTGATGAGCTTGGCCGCATTGTCATCCCCAAGGAAATGCGCCGCAAGATGGATATTCAGAACAACGATCCCGTTGAGATCTTCGTGGAGGGTGATCACATTCTCCTCGCAAAATACGTTCCCTCCTGCATTTTCTGTGCAGGCACGGAGGAGGTTTCCATCTTCAAGGATAAGAGAATCTGCAAAGCCTGCCGCGATGCGCTGGCAAACGAAGAGATTTAATTTCCGCTGGCAAGCTTTCTCGTTCTTTTTTTATCAAAGAATAAGAAAACTCTTGATTTTGCTTGCTACTTATGATACAATATATGCGATGAACTATAAAATATTATATATCTGAAAGGAATTTCAAAAATGAAAGTTGTAACTTTTGGTGAGATCATGCTCCGCCTTGCACCCGAAGGCTATCTGCGCTTTACGCAGGCTGAGAAATTCGGCGTTGTTTACGGCGGCGGCGAGGCAAACGTTTCGGTTTCCCTTGCGAACTACGGCCTGGATTCCGCTTTCGTAACCAAGCTTCCTAAGCACGAGATCGGCCAGAGCGCAGTAAACTCTCTGCGCAAGTTCGGCGTTGATACCTCCAAGATCGTTCGCGGTGGCGACCGTGTTGGTATCTACTTCAACGAGAAGGGTGCTTCTCAGCGTCCCTCCAAGGTAATCTATGACCGCGCGCACTCCGCTATCGCAGAGGCTGTTCCCTCCGACTTTAACTGGGACGAGATCTTCGAGGGCGTTGATTGGTTCCACTTCACCGGTATCACTCCCGCGCTGAACAAGAACGTTGCCGCTATCTGCCTGGATGCTTGCAAGAGCGCAAAGGCACACGGCGTTAAGATCTCCTGCGACCTGAACTTCAGAAAGAAGCTTTGGTCCAGAGAGGAAGCAAACAAGACCATGAGCGAGCTTTGCAAGTACGTTGACGTTTGCATCTCCAACGAGGAGGATGCGCACGACGTATTCGGTATCGATGCAGAAAACACCGATATCGCAGGCGGTAAGCTCAACCATGACGGTTACAAGTCCGTTGCTCGCCAGCTCGCTGAGAAGTTCGGCTTTGAGAAGGTTGCTATCACCCTTCGCTCCTCCATCAGCGCAAACGATAACGACTGGGCCGCTCTTCTTTACGACGGCAAGGAGTACTGCTTCTCCAAGTCCTATCATATGCACATCGTTGACCGCGTTGGCGGCGGTGACAGCTTCGGCGGCGGCCTTATCTACGCTTGCCTGAACGGCTACTCCACGCAGGATGCCGTTGAGTTTGCTGTTGCAGCTTCCTGCCTGAAGCACTCCATCGAGGGCGACTTCAACATGGTTAGCGTTGACGAAGTGAAGGCTCTCGCAGGCGGTAACGGCACCGGCCGTATCCAGAGATAATTTTCACGAAAATACGAAAAATAAAAAAATCAGCACGGATTTTCCGTGCTGATTTTTTTGCATATAACGGAGCATACAGAAACGCTCCCCGACAAAAACATTTTTTTGCCAAAAAACATTCCGAACAAAAAGGCCGCCCGATCGCTCGGGTGGCCCATTTTTGCTTTATTTGCAAATTTTCATTTGCATTTAGAAGCCTTTTGCCTTATCAGCGCATACCTGCCAAGGTCTTGGAGATCTTAACAGCATATTCACTGCTCTGGTTAATTTGCTTCTGAATTCGGCTGTAGTTTCGGATATACTCCTCGCAAGCCTGATAGCCGGATTCGAAGGGCTTAGACATTTCGGAGTTGCCCCACTTATCCCAAACTCTCTGCACGCGGGAAATCGCTTCGAACATCTTGTAGAAGTCGGTGGTATAAGCCGTGCCTGCAGCGCCGTATCCCTTAACGATGTTGCTGTAAGTGGAAAGGTCGATAACGGAGAGAACCTCTTCCTGCTCCTCTTCCTCAACGTCGAAGTCAAGATCGGTAGCAGCCTTGGTGCTCCAGTTGAACATATCGGTCCACTCATAGCTGCATGCGTAGGTATCCTGGCCGCCTGCAACGTCGATAACGCCGGTTCTGGGATTGTAGAATGCCTCGGGCAGAAGCTCGAATACAACGGCAACACGGAAGTTGGTCTTCAGATTTCTCTTGATGCAAAGTCTTCTTGCGGTCGCACGAGAGCTCTCGAGCTGATCGGGATAGTTCTGGTGCGTACCGTATCTGAAGGTTGCATCGAATACCATGTCCTCATCACCGCATCCGGTAATATAGAACTTATCGGAAGAGTCGGGGCTGACGATGGTCAGACGAAGAACAGTGTAGGTGGGCTCGTCGGTGACGGGATCACGGTCGGGCACCTTATAGGTCATGTAGCAAACTCTTGCATCCTCACTCATCGTGATCTTGATGGTTTCATCAGAGTAATGCGCGAACCAATAGAAGGTTTCCATCTTGGAAGCGGAGATCTCGTCCTGAAGAACCGCGGTCTGATAGTCATCCGTTGCAAGAACGCCGCGGATCGCGGAGCTTACAAGCGGAGACGTGGTTCCTGCCAACTCGGGGTCAGAGGAATAAACGTCAAGCATTTCGAAGATTGCGAATGCGCCGTGCTCATCCGAATACTGTCTCTGCAGAGGCGACTTTGCCTTAACGCGCTGACCGAACGGCAGAACGTCCTGGCGGGAAGCGAGAACAACAACGTTGTTACCCTCTGCACCGTGACGGTAGTAACGGAAACGGTTGGGAAGCGTGGTTCCGCTATAGCCTGAGCCGAAGAAGGAGGTCAGGTTATAGTTATCTGCACCAAGGTCCCAGATCCAAGCCTTACCTGCGTTCCAGTACTGGAATGCACCTGCGTCAACGTCTGCATGCGCAACTGCGTTTGCACCACCGATAACGCCGATGGTCATTGCGCCCTTCTCCCAGGAAGAACGAACAGCGTATGCACCGCAGTAGCCCTTCAGACCTTCACCGTAGTAGGAGAGAGGCATGTCGATGGACTCAACGCCTGCATAAGAGGGCTGATAGAAGAATACGTCGAAATATCCGTAGGACTTCAGACCGTTTTCAAGCTGATATACACGGTGCTCAATGATACCGGGGTCATTCAGATACTGACCAACCCAGATAAAGTAGTCGGTAGACATACCGGACTTGTTGGGCTGAGTTCCGCCGCCGCCGCAGTCGTTATAAGTCCAGATCATAGCATCGGAGGACTCAACGTTTGCTGCGAAGTAGCAGGTTCTGTCAATACCGTAGCAATCCATGATACCGTAATCGGTGCCGGCTGCGCTGTCATAAGCCATAGCAAGCATGAACAGAGCGTTCGTACCGTAGGACCAGTAGGATGCAGACTCATAGTAAGAGCCGTCGGGTGCGTACTCATCGCAACCGTTTACGAAGAAGTAGTACATCATGATATCCGTCATCTCGGTTGCTTCCGCACGGAATTCGGGATACTCGATGGTCATCAGCGCACCAAGCGCCATACCCTTGGTACATACAGGGTTCCAGTTATCCGTATTGGACTTCCACTCGAAACCGCCAAGGCATCGAACGGACGGGTGATCCGTCATATCGCGCGCCTCGGCGAGCCATCCCTCGTGAACACCCTGATCAGCGATGATCTTAGCCAGGTGCTTACGATCGTAGGTGGTAACCGCGGGGAAGGAGGGAGGCGTCATTTCAAGACGGTTGTGCGTCTTTCTGTTGATCTGCGTTGTGGTCTGAGCAATGTCCTTTGCCTCGTAGGTAACCGCACCGGTCTCAGCATCTACGTGCTTAACAACAACGGTGTCCTCGTTACCCTCGCGCAGACCGAGAGTTGCATAGGTCTCAGCAGTAATGTAGTAAAGTGCAGTGCCGGTTGCTTCGGGGTTAACCACTCTGTAAACCTGGGTATACGCGGTGGGACGAAGGATTCCCTTCGCATAAAGAGCATCCCATGCAGGGCAGAGCCAGTCATAAGCGATAGCAACGGTGGAGGTACCGTCAGCCGTGTTCAGGAAGTGCGTGGGGCCCCAGTGCTCCCAGATATCGGTATCGCCCAGGATGGAGATCCAGTCGAATACGATCTGGCCGAAACGGAGGTCACGGGTGATCTGATAGTTACGAGCCCAGGACTGAATAGAACCGGTGTTCAGGGAGAAACGTCCGCCGGCGTCGTAACCGTCATCATAGTTACCGCCGTTGATGATAAGGTTGTTGTTTACAATACTGCCGCGGTAGTTCTTGAATCCAAGCGCGGTGCTACCGGGATTCATACCAAGGTAGTTGCCGTTCTCGTCAAGAATGAGCCAATCGGAGCTTGCAGCGTAAAGCTTTTCAACTGCGTTGATGTTGGTTCCGGCAGGTCTTTCATTGAGCGTGTTGCCGTATTCATCCTTCTCAGCGATCCACTCGCCGTTTGCAAGAATGTATGCGGGATCATTTACGCCAATGCTAACCCAGCCGCGTACCCAAGTGCGGATCTGCTCGCTGTAGCCTGCGGGATCTGCGCCGGAGATACCAAGCTCAGCCTTCTCAACTGCGGAGAGAGCCATCAGCTTGTTGTATGCTGCCTCATCGTTTGCAATCCAGTTTGCACGAAGGGTGTCCCAACGATCCTGGTTAGCGAAGAGGTAAGGATGCTGGAAGCCGTTGGTGTTTTCCTCAACGTCCTTAACGAGCCGATCACCGAAGCCTGCGCCCCCATTTACGTAGTCATAGTCGAAGATGAACTTCTCCATGAGAACTGCCATATCGGTGAGGTTCTCCGAGCGGTTCCAAACGTTCTTCTTGCCGCAGAGGAAGATCAGACCCATATCGTCATAGGTAACGTAGAGGGGATTGGGTGCGCCCTCCTGCGCAAAGAAGGTCTCGATGTTATCAAGCGGAATAACGATATACTCGTAAGATTCGCCCTTGGTCTCACCCGTAACAACAACGGGTGCGCCTGCAAGCTCAACGCGCTGTCCGTTTACGGATGCGCTCTTCGAGCCCATGGTGATACAAACGGAGGTAGTTCCGCCGGTGGAGATCTCAACGGAGTTCTCTCTGATCTTGTAGTCATAGCCGAGGTGGCCGAGGATCAGATCCAGGGGAACGTAAACAACACCGTCGATCTTAACGGGAGCGCCGTAGGGGCGGCCGTTTTCGGTCTCATAGATGTTGAGCTTAGTGTGGGTGTAGGTGCCGCGAACTTCGTCGGTCAGCATGTCGGTCATGTAATAGTTTACGTTGACCTTCATGGTCAGACCCTTCTTGATATAGTCGGTGGGAGCAAGGGTGGTCTCACCGTAGATCTCGATGGTCTTTACAATGCTTTCCTTAACGAGAGAACCAACGCCGTAAAGGCCAAGATCCTCTTCTGCGATCAGGTTGTTTGCAGTGTTGTAGAATACAAGGTTATCAAGACCGTAGGTACGCTTTGCAGTACCGGAGGCACGGTCCTCCATACCGATGTAAACGTAGTTCAGAGATGCACCGCGCATACCCTCCTCAAGAGGAAGGGTTACGGTGGTGGAAAGTCCGCCACCCTCAACGGTAACGTCACAAATACGATTGGAATCATCCCAGTTCATAACGAACTGAACTCTGATCCACTCATCGTTATAAACGGTGCCAAGGAGAGTGCCGAGAGCGGTCAGCTGGTTGTTCTTCACGTAGAGGAAGTTGTACTCAGCGCCGGACTTGGTCTTACCGGAAATAACCGTTCCGTAGTTCTGGTTACTGTCAGAGGGCAGCTTCAGATCGAAGGAAAGAACGGTCTTACCGGTAGTGGGAAGGTAACCGTTGGGGATGGTCATGGTCGTCTTACCGCCCGAATAGGAGGTGTCGGCCTCGGTCATCTCAACGTAGTAGTTGTAGTCGTAGTTATCGTCATACTCGTGGTTAACGAAGGGCGTCAATCCGCTGCCCCCGGTCAAACCGTTGTTGTAGTCCCATCCCTCGTTATACTTACGGTTGTGGAACATCTTCACGGAGCTATCCACCTCGGTTGCGGCCGAGGCGAATACTCCAAGCAAAGAGCACAAGGTAGCTACGATCAACAAGAAAGAGAGCAATCTGGTTAATCTGTTTTTCATATGTTTATCTCCTTACTAAAATCAATCGTAAAACTTCTTGAAGATTGCAACGATTGTCTGATTTACGGGGTAGGTTGCACGAACTGCGCAAACAACGTCCAGAACAACGTCTACTTCATTATTAATAACAGTAACGAAGGAGTTATAATTGGAAAGAGCAATGTTATAAGCGGCAACGGCATCTGCCATCGTGAAGGTAACGGTCGTGGTGATCTCGCCGCTCTTCTCGGTGTAAGTAAGAACGCCTTCGTAGGTGGTGTCTGCCAGGAGGAATGCAGCGCGGGCTGCAACGAGTGCCTTATAGGTATCAGCCATCGTGGTTGCGCCGGTGAGTGCGTATGCTGCATCGATGAACTTATCACCGTCCAGAGCCTTCTGCATCAGAAGAGCCTCGGTTGCGTGGTAATATTCAACGGCAAGCTGTGCCTCAGCGGTGGAGCTATCCATGTAGTAGTACAGGGCAGCTGCCTGCTCGCGGAGGTCGAGAAGCTCTGCATAGCTCTTGCAGAAGCGCATCTGAACAACAAGGTTTGCAAACTTAAGTGCGTTTGCCTCAAGGATCTTTCCGTATTCGATCCACTGCTCTTCTCTACCCTCTTCAGAACCGAACTTCTCATCCATAACGGCATACTGCGTGTAGATCGCCTTGATAGCGGCATGATCTCTATCGATGGTGTCGGCATTCTGCTCAAGGTAGCTCTTAACAGCGTTGTAAATACCAAGACGGGTGATGTATGCGGTCTCAGCATCGAACTGATCGATCAGAGCCTGAAGCTGAGCTGCATGATCCTTCTGAAGTGCATCGTAGAAGGTATCGTTCATCTTGTTGTAAATAACAAGTGCGTCCTGAACGAGAAGGTCATTCTTGTTGTAGGTTCCCTCATTGACAATGCGGCGAACAAGGACAATGTACTTATTCAGGTAAGAATAATTCTTCATTGCCTCCTCAGGCGTTGCGGGGAAGCGGCTCATACAGTCAACGATGATCTCGTTGTTATCCTGGATCAGCTGATCGTCAACCAGCTTGCTCTGCTCCGCGAAGGTTGCGATTGCATCAGCAAACTCAGCGATCTCCTTCTTGAGAGCGGCGAGATCGAAGAGGCCAAGAGCGGCATCCGTTTCCATCATCTGCATAAGAACTGCGGCCTGAGATCTGTAAACGGTACGGCTGTAAAGGTCCTTCGCAGCGGCAAGCTTCTTAACCATCTCGATGTACTCGTTGGCTCTGCCGTATGCGGCAACCTCATTCTCGATTGCTTCGATCTTAGCGAGGCAGGCGTTGTAAACAGCGCGCTGATCATCGGTGAACATACCAATATAAGTAGCATTTGCTTCGATATAAGCGGCAAAGTCGGTGAGACGGTTCTGTCTCTTCGTGAGATTTGCAATACCGCCAAGCTTCTCAAGCTCTGCAACCTGATCCTGAATCTCCTGGAAAACGCTTGCAGTCAGCTGTGCGTTCAGCAGATCCTCTGCTCTTTCAGCAACCCAATTGTAGTTGTCGATCGCAGCCTTGAATTCCTCGTAGGTAATATCGCTGATAGGTGCACTGCTCGTGCCCCAGTAGGTGTTTTCATCGAAGAGGTAGGTCTTCTCAAGATCGCCCTCGTTCTTGATACCCCAGTAGAGAACGTGGAGAGCAAGAATCTCGTCGTAGCAGGTCTTGGCATCTGCAGCAGTACCGAATGCACCGCCGCTCTCGATGTACTTCTTAACGAAATCGGTGTAGTAAGCGAACTTCTTCTGTGCGCTCATCGTTGCGAAGAGATCTGCGTTACGAGGAGCGTTACCGATGTAAAGCTTAACGTTATCGATGGAGAAGGATCCACCGCCGGAGTTTGCGTGGCCGATACGGAGAGCCTCGGAGAAGTTGAAGGAATCCTTAGACTGTGCGCAGGACCAAGCGTCAACGCCATCCTTCACGATCTTCTCATCGTTTACGTAGTAGGAAACCATCTTATCCTTTGCGTTATAAACGATAACGAAGTGCGTCCACTGGCCGGGGATGATGTAACCGCCCTCACGGTCGGTCAGCGTCGGGCCGTTACCGTGGGAGGTTCCGTTGGGAGCAACGATCTGGCCGGCACCGTTGATCGCGCCGATCCAAGGATAGAGACGCGCACCGGTGGTAAGACCGTTCGCACCGGAGTTGAAAGATACACCGGTCGTGGGCCAATAGGTGAACGTGGTGATATCCATTTCGATAACCACGTTTTCGGTGGGGGAAGGAAGGGTAACGGCGATATAACCGTCGCTCGAAGAGCCCTTGGTGTATTCAAAGGTCGAATAATACTGAGAGCCGCCGGCACCGTATTCTCTGCCGTCCTTCGGGGTGAAGGTGTGGTTATTCTTCTGCGAGCTGGGCTGCTTGGTATCACCGTCGTAGGAGTTCATTCCGGTGATCGCGTAATCTCCGATCGGAACGCTGGCTTCTCTCTCATCCACGATCGCCTTGCGCCATGCGGCAACCTTAGCCGCAAGCACGTCGTACTCTGCGAAGAATACAGCGGATGCGGAGGTCGTGTCGGAAGCATCGGGACGGGTGATTGCGTTC
>JAZQWS010000041.1:0-3045 GCA_045632465.1 Eubacteriales bacterium | reverse complement strand
GGATTACGTAGAGGTCGGCCGCGGCATGGAGGAATCCGAGCGCGCCGCCAAGTACCTGCAGGATGCGGGCTACGATATGCTCAACGCCGATAACGGTACATACGACTCCTGGTATTGGGCACATCCCCCGATGTACATGCCCGAAAACTGCAACCTCGATGACGTTGCACACATCAAGAAGTTCGTGAACATCCCTGTGGTTTGCGCGGGCCGTATGGATCCCGAGGTGGGCGCTTCCGCGATTGCCGAGGGCAGAATCGACGCCATGGGCGTTGCGCGCCAGTTCCTGACCGACCCCGAATGGATCACCAAGCTGATCGAGGACAGACTTGAGGACATCAAGCCTTGCATCTGCTGCCACAGCGGCTGCTTTAACTTCTCCTCCTCCAAGGGACACGCAAACACCCAGGATCTGACCGATACGATGGGACTTGCGCGCTGCGCGCTGAATCCCGAAACGATGCAGTCTAAGAAATACAAGCTTGAGCCCGCGAAGAAGAAAAAGAAGATCGCCATCATCGGCGGCGGTATCGGCGGTATGGAAGCCGCTCTCGTGTGCGCAAAGCGCGGCCATGACGTAACGCTCTATGAAAAGAGCGGAACGCTCGGCGGCGTGTTCATTGCGGCGGCCGCTCCCTCCTTCAAGGAAAAGGATCGCGCGCTGATCGCATGGTACATCCGCGAGCTGACGAAGTTCCCCTCCATCAAGGTGGAGCTCAACCATGAGGTGAAGAATATCGACGCTCTGGAGGCAGACGAGATCATCGTTGCCACCGGTGCAAAGGCGAAGAGAATCCCGATCCCCGGCGCTGACACCGCGGTGGAGGCCATCGACGTGCTTCTCGGCAAGTGCGAGGTTGGCGAAAAGGTTACCGTGATTGGCGGCGGCCTGACCGGATGCGAGATCGCATACGACCTTTATTTGCAGGGCAAAAAGCCCACGATCGTGGAGATGCAGGACGACCTGATCACCATGAAGGGTATCTGCCTTGCCAACACAAGCTACCTGCGCGATTTCTTCAAGACCAACAAGGTTCCCGTATACCTTGAAACCGGCGTTTCCTCCATTGAAAACGGAAAGGTTATCGCCAAGACCAAGAGCGGCGAAACCGTTGAGATCGAGAGCGACACCGTAGTTCTCTCGGTCGGCTACAATCCCGCACCCATCGCAAGCAAGAAAAAGCACGTGCACGTGATCGGCGATGCCGACAAGGTGGGCAACCTGCGCACCGTTATCTGGGGCGCATGGAACGTGTGTATGAAGCTGTAATCGAAAGGAGATAAATCATGATTTTAACCCCCGAACAGCAGGCGATCCTGAACGGCGAAAAGGGCGAAACCCTCGCCAAGGTAATGAAAACGCTCGTGATGTACGGCGATGCCTTTGAGGCAGAAAAGCTCGTTCCCATCACCTCGAACTATAACCACCTCGTAACCTCCTTCGGTCTGAAGGTTATGTCCCCCGTTTACGACCTGATGCAAACGATTCTGGACGCAGGCGTCGCTTCCGGCCAGAAATTCTCGGTTGACCCCCGCCCCCTCGACAAGAACGTTCCCGCAAACTTTTTGCAGAATCTCGTCTTCAATAAGTTTATGTATTGCAAGCAGGATTTCTACGAGGATCAGCTGGAAAAGCTCGGCCTCCTGGATAAGAACGCTTTCACCTGCACCTGCTACATGGACGAGGTTGGCAACAAGCCGAAGAAGGGCGACGTACTCTCCTGGGCAGAATCCAGCGCCGTTGTTTACGCAAACTCGGTGCTTGGCGCAAGATGCAACCGCAACTCCGGTATCATCGACATCATGGGCTCGATCGTTGGCTACGTTCCCTACTTCGGTCTTCTGACCGACGAGGGCAGAAAGGCCACCTGGATCATCAAGGTAAAAACCACGAACAAGCGCGAAGGACAGCTTCTCGGCTCTGCCATCGGCATGAAGGTTATGGTGGACGTTCCCTACGTTTACGGCCTGACCGATTATATCGGCACGGAGCTTGACGATGCGGCCTGCGCATACCTGAAGGACTTCGGCGCGGCCACCGCTTCCAACGGCGCAGTTGGTCTTTACCACATCGACGGACTTACCCCCGAGGCCAAGGAGCTCGGCGAGTCGCTGATCGCCGAGGGCGCGAAGGAATATATCATCGACGATGCCGAGCTTGAAAGAGTGCAGGCAAACTACCCCGTGGTTTGGAAGAATCCCGATGCGAAGCCGAAGCTTTGCTTCATCGGTTGCCCCCACCTCTCACTTGAGCAGCTCAAGACCTGGACGGATAACATCGAGGCCGCCCTCAAGGAGAGCGGCGCCGCTAAGGTGCTGATCCCCACGGTTATGACCGCCGCGCCCGGCGTTCTCGAGGTCTTCAACAAGACCGAATACGCCGCAAGACTCAAGGCCACCGGCGTTATCACCTCCTATATCTGCCCTCTTATGTATATGAACAATCCTCTCTGCAAGAAGATGCCCGTTATCACCTCCTCCAACAAGCTCCGCACCTACACGAGCGCGAGATATTACAGAGATGAGGAAATTCTTGCGGCAATCACGAAAGGAGGAAAATAAACCATGAAACAGTTCAAAGGAAGAGTTATCACCCCCGGCGCCGTAACCGCTGAAGCAGTTGTAACGAAAGAGGGATTCAACACCCTCGCATCTCTCCAGATGGCTCTGCAGTTTGGCGACAAGCAGGTGAAATGCGGCGATCAGAGCAACAAGGAGCTTTACGGTAAGCCGCTGATCGGCAAGGCGCTCTGCCTGCCCCAGACCATGGGAACCCCCACGGGCGGCCTGGTTCTCTACTGCGCAGGCTCTATGAAGAAGAATCCGGCGTGTATGCTTTTTGCCAACCACATCGACAGTCTTGCCGCCGCAGGCGCAGTGCTTGCCGACGTTTGGGTTGACGGCGTTACCATGCCGGTTATCGACTCGCTCGGCGAGGAATTCCTTTCCTATGTAAAGGACGGAATGAAGATCACCGTTGCAGAAGACGGCACCGTTACCGTTGAGGAATAAAAATACAACACGCAAAGAGCGGCATCTCAAAAT
>JAZQWS010000040.1:0-6540 GCA_045632465.1 Eubacteriales bacterium | reverse complement strand
AAGGCGGATCAGCACCTCGTGGTATCTGGGGAGGCTATGCTCGCGCGTGTCCTTCAGAACCATAAGAAGGAAGGAATGCAGCAGGCTATGCACAAGCCTCGGATCTTCCGAGGCAGAGATTTTTTCCTCGTAAACGATGCGCAGAAGCTCGGACATTGCCTCGGGATGCGAAAGGTGGATACGCTCCCTGTGCGGAATATCCGCAAATTCCTTTTCCTCTGCCTCGCTTTCGAATTTGAAGTGAACGAAATCGTGCGCAAATTTTCCTTGCCGTGCATAGTATTTTTGTGCCTCCTTCGGGGCAAAAAGTATGCCTTCGCCGATCTCAAGATCGATCCTTTTGCCATCCACCTCCACGGTGGCAGGGCATTTGAAAATAACGAAAAGCCAGGTGGGGCATCGCCCCTCGGGCAGATTCCAGACAAAGCCTTCAGGCAAAACCATATCCGTTCTCAGATGATTGGTGTTCATATAAATCTCCGCTTTCACTTTTTATTATGACCATTATAGCACCCGCAGGAGAGAATGTCAATCCTCGATTTCGGACGATAGATCAATTTTTTAGTAAGAAATATCATTTACATGCGTGCCAAAATGCACTACAATAAAGGTAACGAAAAAATGCGAGGTGCAAGGTATGCATATCACGGATGAACTGAAAAAATATTACGACACAATGCGCGATCCTCTCAAAAACGAGAGATACAATCGCGTGGCGGCCAAGGTGGCGGCCGATATGGAGCGCTTTATGAGCGAGAATCCGAAGGCCACGCCCTTGCAGCAAAAAAGTCAATTGCACGCATTGGTGGCCGAGCATTTTGAGCCGATTGTTTTCAAAGGCTCACCCTTTTTCTATGAAATGGGCGTGCGCCACGCCGCCTCCTGGGGCTTTGGTGTGATCGGCGCACCTTATTACCGTCGCCGCGAAAGCGCCGTTTATGCGGATGCTTCGGTTTCGGCGGCGCGCCGGCGCTTTGACCTTTTCTGCGCGCAGATCGCGTGGGATAAAGCAACACCTGCATTTTTAGACTACAAAAACCACGTCAGCCTTTATAGGATACCAACCCCCGGCTTTGATACGGATCATAACAGCATCGGATACCGCGAGATCCTTTCCTTCGGTCTTGAAACGATCATAGAAAAAATCAATGCAAGACTTGCAGATCCAATTCTCGATGCATCGGCGCTGAAATTTTGCAGCTGCGCGAAAATGAGCCTTGAGGCCGTTTTGAAGATTGCGGAAAAATTTGCGATTGCCGCAGAAGCAATGCTCCCCGAATGTGAAAGCGAGCAGGAGAGAAAATATATGCGCATGATGGCAAGTGCCGCAAGGCGCGTGCCGAAAAAGGGCGCCGAAAGCTTTTACGAGGGACTTGCCACCATCTGGTTTATGCGCGAGATCACGGGAAGCCTTGAATATCTCGGTGTTTCCGTTTTGGGGCAGATCGATATGATGCTCGCCGATCTCTATGAAAAAGATATTGCAAGCGGTGCGCTCACCAAGGAAGAAGCAAGAGAGCTGATCTATCTTTGGCTGATCCCGACGGATATTAAATTCACCGCAGATACGAGCCCCTGGCCGGAAACCAGTACGTGCCTTGCGCTTGGTGGCTGTGACGGTAGCGGTGCGCCCGTGTTTAACGATATCACGCGTATGATCATTGAGGTGCATAGCGAGCATCATCTGATTGCGCCGAAGCTCAACCTGCGCTATTCCAAAAATTCGCCCGATGCCTATATCGATCTTATCAGCGAGCACGCCATCAAGGGGCATAATAACTTCGCTCTTTCTTGTGACGATGTGATCATTCCCGCCTTAATGCGTGCGGGTGCGAGCGAGGAGGATGCGCGTGCGTATCTGAACGGCGGATGCCAGGAAACGATGATTGAAGGAAAGGGGCATTCGGCAGGCGCGTATCTCTACGTATTGCTTCCTGCCATTCTTGATCTTTCGCTGAATGAATGCGAGGTCGAGGCGGTTTGGCAGGATGCGGCGGCAATGCGCCGTATGCCCGAAATTATCGAGGAGGCCGAGAGCTTCGAGATCTTCTATGAAAAGCTCCTTGCAAATCTGAAAAAGATCGTTGGGAACGCCGTGAGCGACGAGGTTATTATTGGAAAGCGGCAAAAGGAAATCAATCCTTGCCCCCTTTTCTCCTCCTTGCACGAGGGATGCATCGAGAGCGGCAAGGATTACACCGAGGGCGGAGCGAAATACAATTTTTCAACGATCTGTCTTTGCGGCATCGCAACGCTGGCAGACAGTGTTTATGTCATAAAAAGGCTTGTGTACGAGGATAAGGTGATCACGCTTTCCGAGCTTCGCCGCGCGCTTTTGAATAACTGGGAGGGATCGGAGGATCTTCGCATGCAATGCATCCGCCTCCCGAAGTACGGCCACGGAAACGAGGAGGCCGATCTGGTGGCAAAGCGTTTGATTGCAGATCTCAACACCTTTGTCACTTCGCTTGAAAATGAGCGCGGCGGCAAAAATATCCTTTCCACCTTCGCGTATTATTTCCATAAGAATGTTGCGCAATGCGTGCGCGCCACGGCGGACGGAAGAGCCGCGGGTGATTTCCTTTCGCAGGGCATTTCCGCAAGCATTCTTGCGAAAACGAGAAGCGCAACCGAGATTTTGGAAACGATCGCAACGGTGGGCTATAACGAGCTTTCCGGCATCAGCGTTGCGGATCTTATGCTGAACGAGGGCATCGGACGCGAAAATATGTCTGCCATCATCCGTGCCTACGGAGCGAGCGGATGCCCCAATCTCCAGCTCAACGTTATGTCGAGGGAAAAGCTGATCGAGGCGCAGAAATCGCCCGCAGAGTATGCGCAGCTCATCGTGCGCGTCAGCGGCGTTTCCGTGTATTTCGTGAATCTGGAAAAATCCAGGCAGGATGAGATCATCGGCAGAAGCTATTGCAATGCGGGATAAATTCCCG
This sequence comes from Eubacteriales bacterium, assembly GCA_045632465.1. Taxonomy (GTDB): domain Bacteria; phylum Bacillota; class Clostridia; order Oscillospirales; family CAG-272; genus UBA1740. The sequence continues at coordinate 3,592 of JAZQWS010000040.1, read as the reverse complement.
ACTTCCGTTCCGTCGGAAAAATAAAAAACAAGGAGGGCTTATGAGCACCGCAACCATTTTTGATATTCAAAGAAATTCCTACGTGGACGGTCCCGGCATCCGCACCACAGTGTTTTTTAAGGGGTGCAATTTAAAGTGTGCCTGGTGCCATAATCCCGAAAGCCAAAATCCGAAAAGGGAAATGCTTTTTTATAAAGATAAATGCATTGGATGCGGAAAATGTAAAGAAAAGTGTCCGAATTCTCTCGAAAAATGCGATTTCTGCGAAAAATGCACGATCGTTTGTCCGCAGGATGCAAGGGAGATCTGCGGCAAGGAATACACGGCCGAAGAGCTCTTAAAGATCGTTTTGAAGGATAAAGCCTTCTATGATGCCTCGGGCGGCGGCGTTACCTTTTCGGGCGGTGAATGTATGCTCCAAGTTGACTTTCTGGAGGAAATTCTGCGCCTTTGCAAGGAAAACGGCATCCATACCGCAGTAGATACCGCAGGCCACGTGCCCTATGATTATTTCGAGCGCATTTTGCCGTACACGGATCTTTTTCTCTATGACGTCAAATGCCTTGATAGCGAAAAGCATAAGAAATTTGTCGGCGTTTCCAATGCGCGCATCCTGGAAAATCTCGAAAAGCTTCTCGCCGCAGGCGCAAGCGTGCTCGTGCGTATCCCCGTGATTCCCGAGGTCAACGATAGCGCCGAGGAGATGAAGGCCGTTTTTGCATTTCTTCGGAAGGGAAACAACGCCCCTCGCGTGGAGCTTCTTCCGTACCATCGCATGGGCGAGCATAAATACACCGCCCTCGGCAAGGAAGCAACGCTCTTTGAAGTTCCGAGCGAGGAGAAAATGGCACTCTTGCGCAAAATATTTGATTAAACAAAAAGGAGCGAAGATTAGCGTAGTGCCCCTAAGGACACTACGCAGTTATGATCGCCTCCGACGAGTTTAGAGTTATGATTGCCTTCGGCAAGTTATGATGCACCTTCGGTGCAGCTTGAAGTAGCAAGGCGATCATATCATAACGTTTGCGAAGCAAACTCATAACGACGAGCGAATGCGAGTTTCATAACTCATAACTAAAAATATCAGTTGTGTCCACAGATGCAGTGCTTCGTATGCCTTAATTAAAGGTTACAACAAAATTATCATCTGTTGACTAAGCAAAAAGTTCACACAAAACGAGCCTTCCCCAGTGGGGGAAGGGGGACCGCGTTAGCGGTGGATGAGGTGTTACTAAACGCAAAACTAACTCCTCATCCGTCAGCCTTACGGCTGCCACCTTCTCCCACAGGAGAAGGCTTTTTGTTGCCTGTTCGTTTTTATAAAAATGCAAACCGTGTGTAGCCATGGTTGCTATGCTTGTTAATTAAAGAATAAAACACGGGAGGAGCAAGCCCCTCCCCTACCGCTCCCTTGTTTGTTTAAACGGAACCCATTAAGCTTTTCTTTAGTGTCTTACGAACAAATAAATATAATTGGATTCGGAATACCATCATACGAGGTAGGGGAGGGGCTTGCTCCTCCCGTTTGTTGTCCTTAATTAAGTCAGTGCTTGTCAAGAAAATTGATGATATATAATAACGGTTTTCGAAAGGTGTTTTTACTGTATTATGTCTCTCTAAACTGCTTGTTTTTTCCTGAATATTGTGATATAATAATACGCAATGATACCATATAAAGATAGGAGTAGTTATGAAAAAGTTTTTACTTGTTCCCGATTCTTTTAAAGGAACGTTATCTTCAAAACGAATATGTGAAATCATTGAAGAAAGATTAAAAACGCATTTTTTTGATGCAAACGTGGTCTCCATTCCTGTTGCCGATGGTGGAGAAGGAAGCGTGGAGTGCTTTTTGAGTGCAACGAACGGCGAGCGTTTTACGTGTGATTCGGTCAATCCTTTTTTTGAAAAGATGGATGGCTTTTATGGAGTTTTGAATAACGGAAAAACTGCAGTGATCGAAATGTCTGCCTGCGCCGGTCTGCCTCTTGTTGAAAATAGAAAAAATCCAATGCTTGCAACCACGTATGGCGTTGGAATTTTGATCAAGGACGCTATCTCGAGAGGTGCGGATGAGATCATTCTGGGGCTTGGCGGTTCTGCCACAAACGATTTCGGTTGCGGAACAGCCGCTGCGCTGGGCGTTCTCTTTTATGATGAGAAGGGAGATTCATTTATTCCTACGGGAGAGAGCTTGTGTCGGGTGTCTAAGATTGATAACAGTCAAGTTTTACCCGCACTCAGTAGTATAAAAATGACGTTGATGTGTGACGTTGAAAATCCCGTTTATGGAAAAAACGGAGCGGCGTTTGTGTATGCTCCTCAAAAAGGTGCAAATACCGAGCAGGTGAAGCTTTTAGATGAAGGTCTTCGGCATATTTGTCAGATTGCTCAACGTGATCTCGGCAAGAATGTTTCAGCTGTGGTCGGAGGCGGCGCGGCGGGAGCAATGGCTGGTGGAATGGTTGCATTTTTCAACGCTTCTATACGAATGGGCATTGACGTCGTATTGGATACCGTGGGGTTTGATCGCTTGCTTGAGGGGGCAGACGTGGTATTTACGGGAGAAGGCAAGATGGATAGCCAGAGTTTACAGGGCAAGGTCATAAGCGGCGTGGCAAAACACGCAAAGGCAAGGGGCGTTCCCGTGATCGCGGTGGTTGGCGGTGTGGACGGAGATGTTTCCGATGCTTATGACATAGGGGTAAACTCTGTCTTTACTATTAACCGTTTGCCAGAGGATTTCTCAATCAGTCGACACAAAAGCGAGGAGAATCTTCGTCAAACCGTGGATAACATCATTAGAATCTTAAAAATTTAGAGGAATTTCAGATCGAGCTTCTGTAATCATAACTAAAAAAGTTTCTGTTGAGACAAAAGCCGTGCTTGTCAAGAAAAAGGACGAGGAATTTTAATAATTCTTCGTCCTTTTTCTGTTGGTAGGCAATGTGTTCTATTTAATTGCAAAAACTGTCCTTAAGAGTACAGCCCATTTCCTCGCTCCTTTTTGTTTTTCGCCGTTACTTCTTCATCTGCATCATGCGCAGAAAATAATCGGCCGTCTCGGCGCGGGTGACCTCTGCCGTGTGCTCGTATGCGCCGTCCTCGGTGCGAAAGATGCCGCATTGATACATTCCCTGCACGGCGGATTTTGCCCAGAGGGGAAGCGTTTCGCCATCGGCCAGCACGGGAAGCTCCGCGCCGCCGCTCTTTCCCGTGATCGCGCTCATCACAAGCGCCGCCTCGGATTTTGTGATCCGATCGTTCGGTCGGAAATGAAGCCCTTCGCCGTCAAAGCTTCCGTGCACGATACCAAGCCTTGCCGCCGTGGCAACGTACCCGCGAAGCGCGGCGGGAATCTCGGAATTATCGTCAAAATAGGTGGCGGAAAGAGAGGAATCCGCGCGAAGTCCGTAGGCCTTCATCGCCATCGCAACGAATTCCGCGCGTGTCACGCCGCTCTCGGGCGAAAAATACATATTATCACCGATGCGCGTGCCGCTCATGATTCCCTTCGCCTCCATCACAAGTGCCGCGTTTTGCGAGGGGTGCGCCTCCATATCCGTGTAGGAAACGGCGGAGAGTCGCTTTTCCA
>JAZQWS010000039.1:0-10575 GCA_045632465.1 Eubacteriales bacterium | reverse complement strand
CCGCAGGCTTTAAGGACGGAGATTTTTATACTCTGCAGGAGAGCGATCTCTGGTAAAGCGGTCTCTGCTTTTTGAAACAATTACAAAAAACGGATAGAGAATTTGCGTGTCTCTATCCGTTTTTCTTCGGTTTTTGAGTTAATTAAAATCGTAATACATCGCCGTGAGCTCGGAGTAGCGATCGGCGAGGCTTGCATCACCCAAGACGTACATATGGTTATCCCATGGAATTGTGAAGGAATGGGTTTTGTTCTGGTAAAATTCGATGTATTTTTGCGAGGGGATCGCGTTGAAAAGTGCCATCTGCGTGCAGGGCGGGCAAATGGTGTCCCCGAGTCCCGAGATGATATAAACGGGGCATTTGATGAACTGCGCGGCCACGGCGGCATCATAATAAGCAACGCCGTCGCCCTTTGGCATTCCGTTTTTGCGCCTGCCTGCAAGCGTTTCGCCAAGAACGTCCGAAAAGCCGGGCACGTTTGCGATCACGGCCGTTGCTTTTTCAAAATTCGCCGCCACGTTGATGGCCTGCATACCGCCCTGACTGCTTCCGACGAAGATGTAATCCTTCTTGTTTAAAAGCTCGTGATCCTTGAAAAAATGCAGAGCCGCGAGATCGCGGAGGATCATTTTCACAAAGTAGGTGGTTTCGCCTTTTTTGTTTTCCTCCGCGTTATAGCCGTATCCCTTCAGCGCGCCCGCACGCAGGGCTTGGTAAAATTCGGGGCTCTCGCCGTTTGGCATACTGTGCGCCGAGACGTGAACGGTCAGATACCCGTCCATCGGCCAGGGGGTGGCAGGGTTCACGCCGTAGCCTTGGAAAAGCATTGCAAGCTTCAGGCTGCCTTTTTCCGCATTCTTGGGATAAGCCACGATCAGCGAGGTGTATTCGCTTCTCGGCGCACGGATGCGCATATCGTATATTTCAAAATCGGGATGGCTTTCGTCCTCAATTCTTTTTGAAAACAAAACCTGCGGCTCGGCGCTTTCCACCTCTTCTCGCATAGTTCTCCAGAATTCGGTGTAATCCTGCGGTGTGGGCGTAGCGCAAAGGATCTTTGGGGCGTCTGCGCCCGCGCTTGCGTTATATTCCTCTATGCCCGCGATCGGCTGCTTGTCTTCGTCGCAGGCCTGCGCCTTCAGATAAACGAAGCCGTTTTTGGAAATGGAGGCTTCGATATAAAACCAGCCGTCCTCCGCACACGCCTTGTAGCCTTCCTCGTTTTTTCCGTCCTCCGTGAGAATCGAGTAGTGAACGAAGGGGATGGAAAGATAAGAATCCATATGCTTTGCGCGGAATCTGAAAACCATCATCTCCCCCGCCTTGTAGGAAAGCGGGTTCTTTTCGGTCGATCCGACGAAATATTTATATTCTTCCTTTTTCTTGTTCGTTTTTCTCGGCAGCTCCAGATGCTTAAAAGAATGCATATGATTTCTCCTTGCGAAGGAATTTTGACGTCCGAAGACCTTATATGCATTATACTATAACGCGAGGAGAAAATCAAGTACAAATTATCGAGCCGAAGGCTTTCGTGTGCCGCTCGGCTTGACAAACAGATAGGCGTGTGCTACAATAAAGGGCAAAGAAACCGAAGCGGAACAACGGAGAGGGATTATGAAAAAGGAATTTGAAATCAAAAGACGGGAAGAATATGACGTCGCCGTCCTCGGTGGCGGCACGGCAGGTGTTTTTGCCGCGATCAGCGCGGCGCGCCTTGGCGCAAAGACTGTTTTGGTCGAGAAAAATGCGCGCCTTGGCGGCACGATCACTGCGGGTGGCGTGAATTACCCCGGTTTGTTTTTCGCTTGGGGCAAGCAGATCATCGGCGGCCCTTGCTGGGAGGCAATTGAACGCACGGTGGCGCTTGGCGGCGCGAAAATTCCTGAGATCCGCTATAAGCCCGCGCATCATTGGGAGGAGCAGATCCTGCTGGATAAGCTCGTTTATACCAAGGTTCTCTACGATATGTGCCGCGAGGCGGGCGTTTCGGTGATGACGAATGCGATGCTCTCCGCCGCAAGCGAGAGCGAGGATGGAATTTCTCTTCTTGTTACGGACAAAGCGGGGCTTCTGACTATTGATGCGAAGGTCGCCGTGGATGCCTCGGGTGATGCAAGCCTTGCAACCATGCTTTCCTATGAAACGATGCAAAGCGAGGTTTGCCAGCCCGCAACGCTGGATAATCATCTCGTCGGCTATGAAAGAGATAAGGTGGATCTTGAGGATCTTAAAGAAAAATGGGAGAAGAGCCCGATCTCGGAAAAATCCTCCTATCAAAGAGTGCTTTGGTATCTCGATATTGAAAAGATCAATTCTCATGTGACGAGCGTGATGGCAGAGCGCCCCGAAAATCGCGCCGCGCTGGAGAAACAAGCGATCGAAGAGCTTTATGCGCACTTGGCGGTGCTGAAAACCGTGCGCGGTCTTGAAAATCTCTCTGTAGATCGGCTGGCGGATGAGGTCGGCGTGCGCGAAACGGTGCGCATCGTCGGCGAGCATATCGTCACGGTGGAGGAATACGTGCGTGGCGAAAAATACGAGGATGCGATCTGCAATGCCTTTTATCCTGTGGATCTGCACGTGGCGCATGGCATCGAGCAAACCTTCCTTGCAGACGGCGTTGTTCCCACGATTCCATACAGAGCGCTGATCCCCAAAGGTGCAAAAAGGCTTTTGGTGGCGGGTAGATGCCTATCCTCGGATACCTATTCTAACAGCGCCCTTCGCGTGCAAGCACCTTGCATGGCGATGGGACAGGCGGCCGGCGTCAGTGCTGCAATTGCGGCAAAAAGCGGAAAAATGGTTATCAATATTCCGATCGAGAAAATCCGTGCATCGCTTGCCGATATCGGTGCAATTTTGCCTTGAATGTAAATAATAGTTGCGAAAAAATGAGCGAAACACACCAAAATCGGTATGCTTCGCTCGTTTTTTGTTCTTTATTTTTTCAAGCGCATGAGAATCTCCGAAAGCGGAAGGATCAAAAATCCTGCCACGAGATTTCCAAGGCCGTGCAGAAGATCAAAGGGAAGGCCCGCAATGATCCATGCGATCATGCCCTCAAAATCCAGCCCGAAGATCAGGGCCTGCGCAGGGGCGTAAAGCGTTCCGTAAGCAACTCCGTGCAGGGCGCAAACGGCGGGATAAACGATCGCCGCCACCCCTTTTGGCATACGGCGCGGCAAGAGCATCGCCGCGCCCCAAAGAATCGCCCAGATGTAGAGATAGGGGATCCACCACAGGCCCAAGCCGCCGTATAGCCCGGTCATAAATATAAAAAGATAGATGGGAATCAGCGCCTTTGCGCGGAAAACGATCGTATACACCATGATAAACATCCCGAGCAGGTGAATGTTTGGCAGGGCATCCATGATCACCTTGGAGCAAAACATCAAGGCGGCCAGCATGGAGAAGATCGCCATTTCGCGCACGGAGAGAATGCGTTTTTTGCTTTTCATTTCGGTTTAACCCTTTTCCTTGGAAAGTCGGTAGATTTTTCCTTCCTCAATGGGCGTGGAATCCACGCCGGTCATGGCAAATTCGCCATCGATGTAGAAGGCCCAATAGGTTTGGTCGGCATCGTAATCCGCAGCCACGCCGATGACCTCCTTCACGTAAAGGCCGTATGCGCCCTCCTCGCCGCCGATCAGCTTTTCTGCAACCAGCGCCTTGCCGAGAATTTCCTCGTCGGTTTTCAGGGTGATGGTAACGGTCTTTTCCTCCGTCACGATCTCAACAACGGCGGTTTTTGCGCCCTTGCCGAGTGTGGTATCCTCAGAGTAGGAAACGGTGCCCCATTCGCCGACAGGCTTTGCGCCGAAGCAAGCGGTCAGGCTGAGAATCATTATCAAAGTGAGAAGAGAAAGTGCGATTTTTTTCATTGTTTTTTATCCTTTCATTTTTTGTTTTTCAAAAGGATAAAGCAAAAGCGCTCCTCTCGGAGCGCTTTCGATCTGCCTTCGCCATCCTGCCATGCCGAAAGCCGCGCCTCGCGAAAACACGGGCGCTTTTTTTTGATCGGTTGCGCTCTTCCTTGCCCAAGAGCCCCTTGCCGTCACAAACCGATAAGCATTCCGACTTGACCGCGAAAGCGGAGTTACGGTAATGGCTGTTGCCGCGGATTTGCACCGCGATTTCCTTATCCCTGCGTGCCGCCGTCTTGCAGCGGGCGCAGTATAAAACGAGAACCGTTTTATGGGCTTGCGTTATTCTTTTGTGAAATAAGTATACCACAAAGACGTATGCTTGTCAATAACTTTATTTTTGGATTTTTTAAGCAAAACGCTCATTTTTTGTGCGGTGCAGCCTTGCGGCTTTGCTTATAGGCCTCGGGGGAGCACCCCATGATCTTTTTGAAGTTGCGATAGAAGGTGGCAAAATCGTTGTAGCCGCAGAGGCCGAAAACCGCCGTGATCTTATAGCCCTTGTCGATATAGCGCAAAGCGGCGCGGATGCGGCATTTGTGCAGATAGGCGCCGGGCGTTTCTCCCGTGAGGGAGGAGAAAAGGCGGAAAAATCCCGTTTTTGACATGGCACACCATTTTGAAAGCTCCTCGGCAGAAAGATCCTCCGCGAAGTTTTCCTCGATGTATTCGGCGCAATGCAAAACGCGCTCTCGGTTGTCCTGCGCGGGCGCGGATAGCGGTGCTTTTTCAAAATAATGCCTTGCCAGCTCGGTCAGAAGCAGGATTGCATAGGCGCGAAGACATTCGGCGTATCCAATATTTTTTTTGTAAAATTCCGTATGCATGCCTTGAAAAAGATTCTCGAAGCGTGTCAGCACCTCGTCCGGCAGGGAAATGGCGGCGCGCGGCGAGGCTTCCTTTTCAATATCCTTTAAAAAACGGAGGGCAAGGCGGCTTGCCTCTGCTTCTGCACCAAGGCTTTCGCGCGTGAAGGAAAGCGTGTAAAACAGCGTGTCCGAAAGCTCGCGGATATAGTGCGTGCGTCCGGGCGGAATGATAAAGGTGTCGCCGCGGGAGAGGCGGGAGCTTTCCCCCTCGGTCACGTGCGTTAACGTGCCGCGCGCGATGTAATAGATCTGATAATAATCGTGCGAATGCGCGCTTTGCGCATCCTGCGAGTGCTCGATTTTTTGCACGTGGATGCCCGCATCCGCGTTTTTATAATAGCTGATGGCAAAATGCTGTTCGCTCATAATCCTCTTCTCCCTTTCTTTTTTAGTGTAGCATATTCCGGGAGAAAATGCAATAATAAAAATAATATTTGCAATATTTTCCACCGCGCATGTGATACAATGAAAGAAAAAAATGAAACACGGCGGTTTTATGAAATATCTTCTTGTTTTAACAACTGCGTCGCTCGCCACGGCGAAAATGTCCTTCCAGAGCGCCTTTGCCAAAAAGGGCGTTCGCACCGGGACGGACGGCGTTTTCTTCAATATGCTGATCTTTTTCGCGGCGGCAATGCTTTTCTTTCCCTATCTTTTCGGGGCATCGGGCGCGGTGCTTCTCTGCGGCGCGATTTACGCCGCTTGCAACGTGGCTTTTCAGTTAACCTATACGCGCGCTCTCTCGGAAGGAAACGTTTCGATCGCGGTAATGTTTGCCAATTTCGGCATGCTCGTTCCGATCCTGGTTTCCTGCGTTTTTTATGGCGATCGCCCCTCTGCGCTCCGTCTCTTCGGCATTGCGCTAACGGTGCTTTCCTTTGTCGTAACGGTGAAGCCGGGAAGCGGCAAAAAGGAGAGACGCTACCTTTTGTTCGCGCTCCTCGCCATGCTCTTGAACGGGCTTAGCCTCTCGGTGCAAAAGCTGGCGGGCAAGCAGGGGATTGGCGGTCTATCCTTCGTAGCGGCAAGCTATCTTTGTTGTGCGCTCCTCTCGCTTTTTGTGTATGCGATTTGCGTCCTTCGCGGCCGGCGCAAAACCTTTAAGGTAACGAAGCGTCCCGTTTTGTTCGCCGCTCTCGCCGGATGCTCGCTTGCGATCTATCTTGCAGTGAATACCTATGCCGCAGGGGTGATCGACGGAAGCTTTCATTATCCCGCACATTCGGGTGGTGCGATCCTGCTTTCCACCTTGGCGGGGGTGCTCATCTTTCATGATCGGCTTTCGAGGCGACAGGTTCTGGCCTGCGCCATTGGCTTGGCGGCTATCGTTTTGATGAATTTCTAAAAAAGAGAAGCGATTCGCTTTTGAATCGCTTCTCTTTTTTTGCGTTTTTTGTAAATTATTATTTGCAAAAATGGGGGGATTATTGAATTTGGATTCTTTCACCCTTGCTTTCATAGCAAGAGAGGATCATGCGAACGACCTTGGAAGCTTCCGCACCATTGATCGGAAAGGGGCGCCCGCTTTTGATGCAATCGTAAAAATCTGCGATCAGAGGCGAGTGACCGATGCCATAACAGCTTTTTCCAAGCATTTGCGCGCTCTCTTCAAAATCCACCTGCTTATCGTTGATGAAAACGGTGTCATTCAGAATGCGGATGGTTTCTCCCTCGGCACGCAGCACGACCTCCACGGGGTAATCAAAGCCTGCGCCCGTGGTTGTAAGAAGAGAAAACTGCGTTTTTCCGCCGAACAGGCAGACCGCGGTATCTTCCACTTCAACAGCCTTTTCGCTATGGAGGTTGCTGACGGTGGCCGTTACGCTCTCGGGCATACCGAGCATCCATTGCAAAATGTCCATCGTGTGCAGCGCCTGATTGATCAGCGCGCCGCCGCCCTCGGTAGCCCATTTTCCGCGCCAGGCACCGCTGCGGTAATAGGCATCGCTTCGCTCCCAGACAACAGTGCCGTAGCCGTTTTCGCACTTCTTTCCTTCGAGATATTTTTTCACGAAGGCGCTTACCTTTTTATAGCGGTTTTGCTGGCAAACGCCGAGTATGGCGTTGGAGCGCGCCTCCGCGGCAAGAATTTCGTCGATTTCTTCCTTGTGAATGCAGAGCGGCTTTTCGCAAAGAACGTGAATGTCGCGCTTCAGCGCCGCCATGATCATAGGTGCGTGCAGATAATGCGGCGTGCAGATATGCACGGCATCCGGCTTTGCTTCCTCGAGCATCGTTTCATAGTCTGTAAAATGCAGAGCGCCGGGGAAGGAAAGCAGGCGGCCGGGATCGATATCGCAAACGGCATAAACCGCCTTCCCTTGCTCTTTTAGTGCGGCGGCGTGCACGTTGCCGATCACGCCGAGACCGACGATGGCGATTTTGGGGTTTTGATTTGTGTTCATTTTATTAATATCTAACCTGAAGGGGATTCTGTGCGTGGATCGCTTCGATCACGCCAACAATGCGGGAGGCCATTGCCGCGGTAACGTACATTTCCTTGCCTGCGGTGATGTTCTCGTAGATGTTGCCGTAAAGACCTGCCGTTCCGATATCGAAGGCGGTTCCGTCAAACGTGCCCTCCTCGGTAACGGTCGTGAGGTTCTCCTTGCAGTAGGCGGGCTCATTGTTTTCGTTTTCAAGATAGGTCATAAGAGGCTCGCGGTGCGCATTGTCTGCAAGGGGAACGTACTTCAGCGCGTACTCGGTGGGCGTGCACTTCAGCGTTCCGATCGAGCCCTGAAGCTTGATGGTGTAATCGGTGTAAGCATCAATATCGCTGATCTCAACCTCAACGGCCGGCTTGCCTGCGGCGGTGAGGATCGCGCGGCAGAAGTTGTCCGAGTCGCCTGCAAAGAGAGGCGTGTTTTTCATCAGCGACCAAGCCACGCGCGCATCCTCTGCAAAGCCGAGGAAGCCGAGCGCAAAGCCGAAGGGGTGAGGGCCGGTGTTGTATGCATTTCCGCCGAGCATGCACTGCAGCGTCTGCCAATCCCAGCGGCGGCCGAGCTTGTTGTACTTAATGTCGATCGCGATCACGTCGCCGATCTTTTTGGTCTCGATCACATCGAGAAGGAAACGGTAGAAGGGCGCGTAGAAGGACTGCTGGAATACGTAGAGCTTAACGCCCTTTTCCTCTGCCAGGCGGATCAGAGAATCGCACTCGTATGCCGTTCGGCCGAAGGGCTTCTCGCAAAGAACGTTGAAGCCGTTTTCGATCAGGTCGCGGGTAACGGGCGCGTGGAAATGCGAATAGGTGGAGTTAACGACGAGGTCGATATCCTTTTTGCCGTAGAGCTCGGTGTGCGAAGCAAGGATGGTTGCGCCCGGCCATTCGGTCTTGGCAATCTCGCGGCGCTTTGCACTTTCGTCAACCACGTATTTTACCTCATACCACTGATTCGCCTCGGACTTGAAAAATTTTCCGTGGATATCTCTGCCACTTCGGCCCTGACCGATCACAGCAACGTTGAGCTTTTTCATAAAATGTCTCCTTTAGAGTAATTATTATTTATGGAATTGGCTTAAAATATAAAAAAGATTTCAAAAAATATCTTGACAGCGAGGATAAAATTTAGTATCCTATGGATGTATAAAAAAATCAGGAGGATTTATGGAATCCTTGCTTTTTTCGGCGGAAGTGCCGCTTTTTAACTACACCTACCGTGAGCGCGCCAGCGCCATGATCGAGCCGCATTCGCATAATAGCTTTGAGCTTCTTTTCGTTTTGCAGGGAAGGGGCTTTGCTTGCGTTGAGGATCGCAGATACGCCATCGCGCCCTACGATCTGATCATCACGCGCCCCGCGATGCACCATTATCTTGAATTTGACACCTCTTTGCCATACGAGCGGTATAACGTTCTGATTGGCTCGGAGCATCCGCTTGCGCGCATTGCCGAGCGCGTTTCGGAAAAGCACGAGGTGCTTCGATGTATCGAGCATCCGAGAATCGCGGAAAACTTCATTCGCCTCGGCGCATATCGGAAGGAATGCGAGGAGGGGGTCTTTTCGGATCTTTTGCACGCGCTTTTGTGCGAGATCCTTTATAATGCGCAGATGGCGGATCGCTCTCAGCTTTCAGCCCCCGAGCAGAGGCTGCCCGTTGTGGAACGCGCGCTGGAATATATCAACCAAAATCTTTTCACGATCGGCGAGGTGGAGGAGGTTGCAAGCGCGCTTTTTCTGGCAAAGAATTATTTCTTCCGTGTTTTCAAGAGCGCGATGAAGATCTCTCCGAAAAAATACATCATCAGCAAGCGCCTTCTGGCCGCCCAGCAGCTGCTTCGCGCAGGCGAGCGCCCAATGAGCGTGTATCTCCGATGCGGATTCTCAACCTATCCTTCCTTTTATAAAAGATACGTTGAATTCTTCGGCTATGCGCCCTCCGAGGAGCGCGAGCGCGGCGCGGTGACCGTGCAATACGCCGAATAAGCGGAAATCTAACCCTCTGTGTCTATTATACAAGAGATTTTTAAAGAAATAAATATCCAAACATAACTATTAGATTAACAAAAGTAACTTTTCTTTCGGTTTTTTGCCGCCACGCGGGCGAGAAAAATAATTTCTCGTCTTGACAAGGGGGGGAGACCGTGATATACTTACTGTAACAATTCTTGCATAACATCATCTTCCGAAGGGAGAATTTCAAAATATTATGAAAAAAACAAAAATGAATACGCTGAAAATGGTGGAGCTGGCGGTTTTGGTAGCGCTGGTTGCCGTTTTGCAGATCACGGGAACGGGCGTGAATATCACGGGAACGCCCATTAGCCTCGTTCTGATCCCGATCGTGCTGGGGGCAATGCTTCTTGGCCCTGCGGCGGGCGCATTGCTTGGCCTTGAATTCGGCATCATCGTTTACGTGGCGGGCTTTGTCGGCGTGGATGGATTCACCTTTATTCTTGTTCAGGATCACCCGATCTACACGGCATTGATTTGCATCGGCAAGGGCGTGCTTGCAGGCTTCGGCGCCGGCGTTGTTTACCGCCTTGTAGCCGCAAAGAATAAGATCGTTGCCGTATTTGCCGCTTCGGCCGCAACGCCGATTATCAACACCGCGCTTTTCATCCTCGGTGCGCTTGGCATGCAGAACACCTTGAGCTCCAATTTCCTCGGCGAGGGCCAAACGGTGATCTACTTCCTTGTTGTTGTTTGCGCCGGCGTTAATTTCCTTCTTGAGCTTCTTTTGAATCTCTTGGTGGCACCCGCGCTGGCCCGTGTGACGGATGTTTTTAATCGCAGAATGGGCCGCTGATAAAACAATAAAGAATCCTCCCTTGGCGCACCTGCGATAAAGCAGGTGCGCCAACTCTATTCGCCTGCGGCGAGTGATATGCACTTCGTGCGTGATATTGCCTTCGGCAGTGATATGCGCTACGCGCGTTTGAAGTTACTAAGGCGAATAGAATATCACTGCGACCGTCGGGAGCAATATCACTTTCGCGTAGCGAAAATATCACGCCGAGCAAGGCGAGGCATATCACTTGATTTGCATTTGTGTCCACAAATGCAGTGCTTCGTAAGTCTGAATTAAGGACACCAAATTTAGGAATGATCAAACTCGGTAGGGGGCGGCGCCTTCGACGACCCGAGAAAACCGTTAATATGTAACGGGCTGTCGTGGGCGCCAGCCCCTACCATTTTGTGAGAGACATTTGATACCTGTCCGTTTCCATAATAAGTTAACTGTGTATAGCTACGTTTGCTATGCTTGATAAAAATGCGGGAGGAGCAAGCCCCTCCCCTACCTTCCACAGGGCTATATTGAACTACGATCGCATC
>JAZQWS010000038.1:0-4286 GCA_045632465.1 Eubacteriales bacterium | reverse complement strand
GGCCGGGGCGGTGGTCAAAGGCCTTTTTTCCATCCACGGTTACCACGCGGAAGGTTTTGATATCGGGCGTATCAATGCGAACATCCGTGATGACTCCAATCGAAGGAATCAAAGTATCATTTACATTATTCACCTTTTTTTTCCTCCAATCTTCTTCATAACCTTAACGATATTCATCGAGATGGGGCACTTTGCAAGGCATCTGCCGCAACCAACACAGCTGAAAACGCCGTCGTTATTTTCGGGGAAATACACAAGCTTATGCATGAATCTCTGGCGGAAGCGCTCCTTCTGCGTCAGTCTGTTATTTCCGTGTGCCATCTTCGTGAAATCGGAATACATGCAGGAATCCCAGCATCTGTAACGGATCACGCCGTTGCCCGTGTTGAAATCTTTAATATCGTAGCACTGGCAGGTGGGGCAAACGAAGGTGCAGGTGCCGCAACCAAGGCAGGTCGCGGAAAGCGCATCCCATGCGGGATCGTTGAAGAGCTCCTGCGTTTTTCCGCCGCCGAAGGCATCCGTGGAAAGATCCTTGAGAGGAAGCTTCTGCATGATCTTTGCGGTCTTTTCCTTCTGTGCGGCTACCGCCTCGTCGGAAGCCTCCACTGCGAGGTCACCAAGGCTTGCGAGAAGCGCGCTTCCCTTCTCGGTGTTTGCCTGAAGATAGAGCGCATCCTCGGTCTTCCATGCAGAAACATCGCCCGCAGGCTCAGCCGCGTTGATGCCGAATGCGCCGCAGAAGCAGGTTTCGGCAGGCTTGGTGCAAGCAACGGAAACGATAACGCCATGCGCGCGCTTCATAGCATAAAAGCTATCGCGCGGCTCGGTGAGAAACACTCTGTCAAGAATATCGAAGCTCTTTACATCACACGCGCGAACGCCGAAGATAACGAAATCCCCACACTCCTCGCGAACGTCGATCACCTCGATATTTTTTCCCTCGGTCTTGAATCTCATGAGATCCTCCGTCTGAGGGAAGAAGAAATCCTTAGGGCTCTTCGTGGTGTTCAAAGCATTCGACCACTGCACCCCTTCGCTCCACTCACCATAGGTTGCAGAGCCGTCATTGTTGTCAATAGGTAAATAAAGCTTTGCATTTTCTGCGATTTTCGCAAAAACCTTCTGCAAATTATCAAGAGAACACTTAAGCATTTTCGCCCCTCCTATCAAAGACCTCACCGGGCTCAAGATCCTCGGTGGTGTAGTCCACAAGGGGCGCTCTGGAGCCAACCTCAGCACCCGCCTGATACTCGCCGTAAAACTCATTCATATCCTTGATGAACTTACGGTTGAGAAGATGAAGCGGAATATTCTGGGGACAAACTCTGGAGCACTCACCGCAGTCGGTGCAACGGCCTGCCACGTGGAAGGCACGGATGATGTGGAACATCTTTTCCTCGAAGCTCGTTGCGGGAGATTTATTTTCAACGCCGGAATTCGGGTTATCGAACACGCACTTCTCGCAGGTGCAAGCAGGGCAGGCATCGCGGCAAGCGTTGCAACGGATACACTTGGAAAGCTCATTCTGCCAGAAGGCAAATCTTTCATCGGGCGTCATTGCCTCAAGGCGGGCGATCTCATCGAATCGATTGGACTCGATCACGTCACCGTCCTCACCGATCAGCTCGTCATACGCCACGTGCTTTTTGCTCTTACAGTTGATGCAACGCTCCGCAAGCACGTCAGCAGCGCTGACGGAAACGGGCGCATCCTCATACAAGGTGGTCACGAGAATCTTTTCGCCGTCTGCTTCAACGGTGGCAATTCCCTCTCCGGCGATCGCCTTCACCTTTGCAATATCTGCCATACCCTCGCAGGGAATGCCAACGGCATATACCTTCTCGCGGTCAAAGCGATGCTCGGTGAGAAGCTGGTTAAAGCTGTAGGTATCGCAGGGCTTCAGAAAAACAAGGATCTTGCCCTCAAGCTTCTGCGTTTTTGCAACGAGATATTTGGAGAAATTCGCGCCGCAGAAATCATTGAAAACGAAGCCGCTCTTCATTTCCTCTGCGGTCTTAAATACAGTCGGAGTCACGTCGTAGCCAAACTCGCCCGCACCCCAGCCAAGCACACAGCTGACAGTGCCGTTTGCAAGAAGCGCAGACGCCTTTTCGATCAGCTGCTCACGGGTTATTTTTTGCATCTCAGATCCTCCAATCTCTTATTTTCTCCAAGTGCCGCTACCTTTTCAGCAAAATCATTCATGGTAGCCGCAAACTTTGCACCCTCGGCGGCAGAAACCCACTCAACGCGCGTGCGCTCTCTTTCGATACCGAGGAAATCGAGCATCGAGAAGAGGGCCGCCATGCGGCGACGGGTGAAGTAGTTACCCGAGGTATAGTGACAGTCGCCGGGATGGCAACCGCAGATGATAACGCCGTCCGCACCTCTCTGGAAGGCACGAAGAATAAACATGGGGTTTACTCTGCAGGAGCAAGGAACGCGGATGATCTTTACATCTGCAGGATATGCGAGACGGTTATTTCCCGCAAGGTCCGCACCTGCATAAGAGCACCAGTTGCAACAAAATGCAACGATCAGGGGCTTATATTCATTTACTTGCATATTGCGTCAACCTCCGCCATAATTTGATTGTTCTTGAATCCGTTCAGATCCATAGCGCCCGAGGGGCAAGCAACGGTGCAAGCGCCGCATCCCTGGCAAACCGCGGGATTTACGGAAGCCACGCGTCTTACCTTCGTGGTTCTGTCGGGCATACGGAATTCCTTATCGATATAGGAGATCGCACCGTAGGGACAAACTCTCTCACAGCTGGAGCATCCGTTGCACATCAGCTCGTTCGAGCTTGCAACGCAGGGGTTACCCGTGAGCTTATCCTTGGCAAGGAGGCCGATGACCTTGGAGGCCGCCGCACCTGCCTGCGAAACGGTTTCGGGAATATCCTTGGGGCCCTGGCATGCGCCCGAAAGGAACACACCTGCCGTGGGGCTCTCTACGGGACGAAGCTTGGGATGCGCCTCGGTGAAGAAATCGTTGGTATCCATGCTTGCGGTCAGCATCGTGGCGAGGGGACGCGCGGATTTATCCGGCTCGATCGCCGCGGCAAGAACCACAAGGTCTGCATCGATATGCATCTGCTTATTCGAAATCAGGTCGGAGGCCTGCACCTTAAGCTTATCGCCCTCGGGAACTACCTTACCAACCATGCCCTTCACGTACTTCACACCGTATTCCTCTACCGCGCGGCGATAGAATTCGTCGAAGTTCTTTCCGGGCGTTCTTACATCTATATAGAATACGTAAACCTCGGTGTCCGGGTACTTATCACGGGTGAGCATTGCGTGCTTCGCCGTATACATACAACAGATCTTGGAGCAATATTGCTTGCCCTTCTCTGCACAGGACTCACAGCGCGAGCCAACGCACTGAACGAAAACGATCGTGTGCGGATGCTTTCCGTCCGAGGGACGAACAAGCTTACCTGCGGAAGGTCCTGCCGCATTGGTCAGACGCTCAAACTCAAGAGAGGTGATAACGTCCTTCGACTGGTTATATGCAAACTCGTCAAACTTCTCCATGCTAATGGGGTTGAAGCCGGTTGCAACCACGATCGCGCCGTATTTCTCTTCGATAATTTCATCCTGCTGCTTATAATCGATCGCGCCGGCCGCGCAAACCTTTGCGCAAACGCCGCACTTGCCGTTCTTCAGCATATTGCAGGCATTGGGATCGATCGTTGCAACCTTCGGAACTGCCTGCGCAAAGGGAATATAGATCGCGTGGCGGTTATCCATGCCGAGGTTAAACTCGTTGGGGATCTTCTTCATGGGACATTTTTCAACGCAAGCGCCGCATCCCGTGCAGATATCCTCTTTTACGTATCTTGCCTTCTTCTTGATCTTCACGTCGAAGTTACCAACGAAGCCGTGCACGTCGGTTACCTCGCTATACGAGAAGATGCGGATCTTATCGTTCTGCGCAACGTCAACCATCTTAGGCGTCAGGATACAAGCGGCACAGTCCAGCGTCGGGAAGGTCTTATCAAGCTGTGCCATCTTTCCGCCGATGGTGGGCTGCTTTTCAACGATATCCACGGGGAAGCCCGCGTCGGCAATATCCAGCGCGGTCTGAATACCTGCGATACCGCCGCCGATAACGAGGGCACGCTTGGTTACGGGAGACTCTCCGGGCGTGAGGGGCGCATTGAGGTTTACCTTCGCAACTGCCGCCTTACCGAGGATGATTGCCTTCTCCGTTCCGGTCATCATATCCTTATGTACCCAAGAGCACTGCTCGCGGATATTGGCGATCTCCACCATGTA
>JAZQWS010000037.1:0-9126 GCA_045632465.1 Eubacteriales bacterium | reverse complement strand
GTGTCTATCAAACAGTTCAACTCATTGAATATGGCTGAGGTGTATAGCAAAATGTTCGAACACATTTTCAACCCCATTCTTGAATGTTTCTATGTTCCCGAAAAGGAGCGTGCCTATGTAATGAAATTCTATCTAACCGGCATATATGCTATTGTTATGGAATGGCTGGATAAGAACTGCTCTGACGATACGGAAACAGTTATCAAGGTCATCATCGATTGCGTGATGGGTGAGAGGAATATCAATGGATAGAACATTGAAGCTTGCTCTCGCAAGTCTGTTATTCAACATAGCGTTTGCAACCTACCACATTGTAATGGGATTGATTACAAGCTCGTGGTGGTTATTAACGCTTGGCTCGTACTATCTTGTTTTAAGCATTGTACGCTTTGTGGTGCTACGCTCCAAATTGGGAGAGCGTTTCATTGCCAAGTTTACGGGGTGGATGCTTATAATATTATCTATCCCCCTTGCCGGAACTGTTATACTTTCGGTGGTGCGAGATAGAGGTCACGAGCTTCATATGATCGTGATGATAGCCATGGCGGCGTATGCTTTTACCAAGATTACACTTGCGACGATAAAGCTCATAAAAGCTCGCCGCAGTACATCAGCAACTCTTATCACACTACGAAACATATCCTTTGCGGATGCCTTTGTTTCGATATTCGCATTGCAACGCTCGATGCTCATATCATTTGAGGGAATGACCGAAGCAGAAATAGTGATTATGAACGCGGCGCTCGGCTCTGCCGTGTGCGTGATTGTCGTTCTGCTTGGAATCAATCTTTTGAAAAGCAAGAAAGCATTATTTAAGGCTTTGAACAATAAATTTTAGCGTTGAATGCCCGTGTGATTTATAAAAAAGGCGCTTGTGCTGAAAAACACAAGCGCCTTCGCTTTATTATTTCATTCTATCGGCGTTTTGCCGTTTAAATCAATAGTTCTCCTTGCGAACCTCGAAGAAGCTCTGAGGATGTGCGCAAACGGGGCAAACGGCAGGAGCCTTGAGACCCATTACGAGGTGACCGCAGTTGCGGCACTCCCACATGGTCATCTCGCCCTTCTCGAATACCTTCTGCATTTCAACGTTTGCAAGAAGTGCGCGGTATCTCTCCTCGTGTGCCTTCTCGATAGCGGCAACGGCTCTGAACTGGTATGCAAGCTGCTTGAAGCCCTCTTCCTCGGCATCCTTGGCAAACTTATCGTACATATCGGTCCACTCGTAGTTCTCGCCTGCGGCAGCAGCGGCAAGGTTAGCGGCGGTATCACCCAGCTCGCCAAGAGCCTTGAACCAAAGCTTTGCATGCTCCTTCTCGTTGTCAGCGGTCTTGAGGAAGAGCTCAGCGATCTGCTCGTAGCCCTCCTTCTTTGCAACGGATGCAAAGTAGGTGTACTTGTTTCTTGCCTGAGATTCGCCTGCAAAAGCGGTCATAAGATTCTGTTCGGTTTTCGTTCCCTTGAGTTCCATAGTAAAAGTTCTCCTTTTAAAAAAAGTTGTTATTTTTATTTTTTTGTTTTTTATTTTATTATGATTCTTTTTTTGTGTTTTTATGCCTTGCGGCATCCCTCGCAAACGTATTCAACCTTAAATTCGTACGAGGAAACGGTTTGATCCAGCGCTTTTTCAAGCTGTTCTGCAAGCCCTTCCAGGCGCATATCCTTGATGCCGCCGCATTTTTCGCATATCAGATGCACGTGCGGCTCAAAGCTTCTGTCGTAAACGTCGGCTTCGGGAAGACAGATGCGGCGAATCAAATGCTCATCTGCCATTGCGTTCAAATTGTTGTAAACCGTGGCGCGCGAGATGGTTGGCAAAACGTCTTTCGCTTTTTTAAAAATCTCCTCAGCGGTGTAGTGACGAGGTTCGGCACGGATCACTTCTAAGATAGCAGCTCGTTGTCGTGTCATAGGACCTCCTTGTTTTTAGATTCATTCTGATAATATTATACACAGTCTAAATTCATTTGTCAAGAGGTTTTTTAAAAAAATTAGAAAAATTCTAAAAAAATTTTTTGAGGGGGCTTTTAGAGAAGCTCTTTTTCCAAATCTATATCAAGTCCGAATTCTTGCAAATCGATATCTCTGACTTCGAGTTCGTTCTTGATTATATCTAAAATTTCATAGTAAGCCAATTTTCGTCCTTTATAGAAATTGTCATTCTTATTTTGCTTGGCCTCTGTTATGGCATCGTGGGCATTTTCTATTACTCTGGAAATAATAAATTTTATACTTGAATCGGTCATGACACTATCTCATTTCTTTAATTTTTTCAATAGGCACAGTTAACACCATGCCGGTTTGGCAACTATCGCATCTGAAAACCTTGGTTGTTTTGGGATCGCCTACAGCGCCAAAAAAGCCGTTTTCACATTTAGGACATTTGATTTTCTCGCCGTTTCGCATTTTTTCAATTCTTATGAGGGAATCCAATATCATAAATAGCACCTACGTTTGTATATGAATGGAATTTTTTTGCAGATACATTGTTCTATTGAAATTATATCATATGCAAATGGAAATGTAAAGGGTGTATTGTGTTGCAGGGGACGAAGTGCCCGGCGGCCGTGGCATGAGCCTATATCTCTTGGGGGAGCATTCTATATGCTCCCGCCATTCGGCCGGATATGGAATCTGCCCCTACAAGGTATAGCGGCTGAAAGGGCGGTGCATTTCCGTATTTGCAAAAGAAAACCGAAAAAACAATTGACTTATAGCGCGAGCGCGTTTATAATATAAGGTAGAAAAAGGTTGGCCGCATCATGCGGCGGAACGGAGAATTTTATGTGCAACATTGCGGGATATGCAGGCGAGAAGCGCGCCGCGCCGATTCTCATTGAAATGATGAAGAGGCAGGAGTTTTACGATGGCGGTCTATCCACGGGCATTGCCACCATTCACGAGGGCAAGCTTTATTGCAGAAAGGTGCTCGGCGACGTGGAAACGCTTCTGCGCGAGACGGATGCTTTGAATCTTCCCGGTACGGTTGGCATCATTCATTCCCGCCCGGGCGGCGATCATCTGCCCTTTGCACATCCGCATATTTCGGAAAGCGGGCGCGTTGCCTCCGTGCATAACGGCGGAAGCCACGTGGCGGCAGAGGAGAGAAGGCGCAGAAACGAGATCTGCAGTGATATGCTTGCGCGCGGATATAAGTTTTCCTCGGACGTTTACCTGCAGGAGGAGGCGATCACCTATCCGAGGCTTTCGGATGGCCGCACGGTTGCCGTTGGCGAGGCGTTTGCCAACTTCTTTGAGGATCGCGTGGCGGGCGGACTTTCGCACGAGGAGGCCATGAGCCTTGCCTCCGAGACCTTTTATATGGATCTCGTTTCGGTGCTGATCACGGCGGATGCGCCCGACCGCATCTATGCCCAGCGCGTTTCAACGCCGATGAACTGCGCGATCGGCGAGGGGGAAACCTATATCGCAACCACGCGCTTTGCCTTTCCCGAGGCGCTTCGCGAAAAAAGCATCTCTTTGCCGCTTGAAAACGTTTGCGTGATTGGAAA
This sequence comes from Eubacteriales bacterium, assembly GCA_045632465.1. GTDB lineage: Bacteria > Bacillota > Clostridia > Oscillospirales > CAG-272 > UBA1740. The sequence goes on along the minus strand of JAZQWS010000037.1, from coordinate 5,614 downwards.
GGGGAGCCTGAAGATAACGGATATTCGTCATAAGGGCGAGAAGGTCTCGGAGATCACGCCCAAGGTATTTTCCGAGGCGTATCGGCAGATCTGTGCGCTTCTTTGCCGAGGCAAGGAGAACCCCGTGACCTATCCCGAGGTTGAGGTTTATATCACGAAGAATTTTGAGGATATCTGGCCCGAGCGCCATAGCTGCACCCAGCGCGCCCAGCTCGGCTACGAGGTTCTTTATCAGCTCCACAGAGAGGGAAGACTGCATTCCGAAACGCGCATCACCCCAAAGGGCAACAATCGGCGCGTTTATATGTATATTGATAACTGATATTTGAAACGGAGAAGAAAAATGAGCACTTTAAAAAAGCTTTGTGACACGTGCAAGGTGAAAATCGGCGGATGCGAGAGCGGGGAAGAAGCCCTTCTTTCCATTTGCAAAAAATTTATGGATGCCGAGGGCGAGAAGATCGTTTTTGCGCCGCTGGATGAAAAAATCGAGGCGGAGGCGGAGGCCTTTTTCGGCGAAGCGCTTCCCGCGGGCTATGACCGCTATCTGATCGCGGTTGGAGACGGTGTGTGCGTTTATTACACCAATGCGATCAGCAAAATCTATGCATTGTACGAGATTCTCAGAAATTATGAAGGCGGCATCGGCAAGGGTATGATCTACGGACGTGCTTATATGCAGATGCGCGGCTACAAGACCTATCTGCCCCCGAAGGATGATATCGAGGGCTATAAGCGCGTGATGGATATGCTGCTGTATCTCGGCTACAATACGCTCACGATCGAGCTTGTCGGCGCGGCGGAATATAAGTCGCATCCCGAAATTAACGAGGGCTGGGAGGAGCTTTGCAAAATTTTTGCGGAGCGCAACGGATATACCCGCGATATAGCGCGCTCCTTTATTTATCCGAAGAATTCCATTCACGTGGAGAGTGGCGGCGGTAAGGTGCTTTCCGTTTCTCAGCTTGCCGAGATCCGCGATTACGCCTATGCGCGCGGCATTGAGATCATTCCCGAGATGCCCTGCCTTTCGCATTCGGACTACCTGCTTTATAAGCATCCCGAATTTGCCGAAATACCCGAGGATCATTATCCGGACGTTTGCTGTCCCTCGAATCCCGATTACTATAAGATGCTCTTTGAGATCTTTGACGATATGATCGAGATCTTCCATCCGAAGAGAATCAATATCGGCCACGATGAGCTTTACGTGCTCGGAAGATGCCCGCGCTGTAAGGGCAAAAAGGCCGCGGATCTCTTGCTCTCGGATCTCACGAAAATTCACGATTTTCTTGCCTCCCGCGGCGTGAAAACCATGATGTGGGGAGATAAGGTTTCGCATGCTTGGCACGGCGGCAATCCCGCCTTTCACGTAAGACTTCCGCAGAAAAACGGAAAAACCGTTACCTTCAAGGGCAAGACCTATCCTTGGCGCGGCTTTGTGTGTAAATCCGTACCCGAATTTCTTGAGTACGTGAAGGAGAATCCGAGCACCGAGGCTTGGTTTGTTGAGGAAACGGCGAGCTGCATTCCTCGCCTTCCCTCGGATCTTCAGATTTCAAGCTGGTCTTATTACGAAGGGGAGATGCACGAGGATTTGCATGCCTCGAAGGGATTTTTAACCCTCTTCGGAAACTGCGCGCCCGATCGCTTCCGCGATGCGCGCAGAAGAACAACGAAGCCCGGCTCTCTCGGCTTCTCGGTTTCCAACTGGGGCAACGTGGATCCCATTTCCGCTCAGCGCGAGGGGCATCTTTTCCGCCTGTTCTTCGGTGCGCATATAGCGTGGGATAAGGATTATAACGAGGCGAATAAGGAGCCTCTGTATCGCAAGGTTGCCGAGGAGATGTTTGCTCTCTTCAATAAGGAAACGCTGGCCGCGCCGCATATTCTGATCGATCACACCGCGGATTTTGAAATAGAGCATTTCTCCTTTGATTGCGGCTATCGTGTGATCCGCGAGGATTATCATATCGGTGATTACGAGATCTTCTATAAGGATGGAAACAAAGAAAAATATCCCATAATTTGGGGCGAAAATATCGGCCCTGCGATGAAGGATGCAAAAAATCCGCGCACCGCAATGACCGACCGCGCGATTTCCTTTGAGCCGATCGGAACGGCTCTGCCCGTGATCGGCGGCAGCGAATTTGCTTACCGCATTGCGATCCCCACCAAGGGTGAGATCGCAAGCATCGTCTTCAATAAGAACGAAAAATGCCAAGGAAACATTGCATTTAAAGTGGTGGAGGAATAAAATGATACTGGATAAGGAAATTTACAGAGATAAGGTTTACGCCTGCTGGATTGGAAAAAACATCGGCGGCACGATGGGAACGCCCTATGAGGGTAGCCGCCTGATCAATGATATCAAGGGCTTTGCAACGAAGGAGGGAGAGATCCTTCCCAACGACGATCTGGATCTTCAGCTCGTTTGGCTCTACGCGATGGAGCAATGCGGCCCGCACGCGGTGAATGCTTCAATGCTCGGCGAGCATTGGCTCTCGCTCATCACACCGCATTGGAACGAATACGGCCTTGGCAAGGCCAATATGAAGCGCGGCTTGCCGCCGCCTCTCGCGGGAGATTACGATAACGATTGGAAGCATTCCAACGGCGCCTGGATCCGCACGGAGATCTGGGCAACCACCGCGCCCGGTCTTCCGCACGTGGCCGCGCGCCACGCGATGGAGGATGCTAAGGTGGATCACGGCGCGGGTGAGGGAACCTTTGCCGCCGCCTTCGTTGCGGCGATGCAGTCTGCCGCCTTCGTGCTCACAGATCTGCGCGAATGCATCGAGGTTGGTCTTTCTGCCATTCCCGAAGACTGTCGCGTTTATAAGAGCATCCGCTTCCTCCTCGATTGCTATGAAAAGAAGATGGACTGGAAGGATACGCGTAACGCTGTGCAACAGCTGAACGCCGACATTGGAGACGGCTGGTTTGAAGCGCCCTCCAACGTGGCTTACACCGTTCTCGGCCTCCTCTATGGCGAGGGGGATTTCAAAAAGAGCATGATCACCGCCATCAATTGCGGCGACGATACCGATTGCACGGGCGCAACCGTTGGCGCAACGCTCGGCATTCTGTATGGCACGGCGGGTATTCCCGAGGATTGGAAAAAGCATATCGGGGACGATATCATCACGGTTTCGATCGCAAAGGGCAATAACGGAAAATTCGTTCCCAAAACCTGCACGGAGCTGACCGAGCGTGTGGTGGCGCTTGCGCCCTCCGTTTTGTATGCGGATTCCATGCAGTTTGCCAAGGATCCGATCCGCAAGGTGGTTCGCACGCTTTCGGAGATTCTTCCCGAAGGAAGAATGGAGATCGGAGAGGGAAGCGAGCTTCCCGAAAATCCTGCCGATGCCTTGAAAAAGCTTGCGCTCATTGCGCGCGAGGACTGCGAGGCGCTTGCGCCTTATTCCATGCGTTTTGAAAACGTAACGCTGGAGGCGCAGCTCACGCTTTCGGGAGAGCCGCAGCTTGCGCCGGAAGAATCCATTTCGGTGCATCTCGATCTGCAGGCGAAGATCTCTCTTGAGGATGAGCCGAGAAATCTGAAATTTCGCTGGATTTTGCCCGAGGGCTGGAGGGCTGAGGGCAAGCGCACCGTGATGCTTCACGGCTTTGATCCGCACGCAACGGGCGCACGCGCCTTGGATTTTGTGATCACGGCGGGCGAATGCGTGGATGCGGAAAACCGCGTGGTGCTGGAAATTTCGGAGGTTGGACGCTTTGCGCCGCTGTATTGCTCTTTTGTTTTGCTTGGATAATCCGCGCATACATATTTTTAAGGGAGGCCAACGGCCTCCCTTTTGCTTTGCTTAGGAAATGAACGGATTTTCATAAAAAATAATTGAATTATCATAGAAATGTGATTTTCAAAGTGGTATAATAGAGAAAAAGATGCCTTTTTGCAAAACGAAGGGAGGACGAGAGAAAACTATGAAAATCAAGTTTTGGGGTACGGCGGCAGGCCTTGCCGAGCGGGGCAGACATTGCACCTCGATGCGCGCCCAGGTTGGTGGCGAATATTATATCATCGATTTCGGCGCGCCCGTGGAATATCTGATGGCAAACGAGGGTATCAAGCCCTCTGAGATCCGCGCGGGATTTATCACGCATATGCATTCGGATCACGTGGATGCGCTTCCTTCCTTCGCAAAGCTTTATGCGCAGTTTACAAACTTTATCTATGCGCCCGCCTCGGTGGATATGTTTTTGCCGGATGGGATCGAGGCCCTGCTTTCCTGGCTTGGCGCTTTGCGCCTTTCGATGTCCGAGAGAATGCGCTTCCATCTCGTGGGGGAAGGCCTGATCTACGATAACGGACGCGTGCGGGTGCGCGCGATTCCAACCGAGCATCTCGGAAAAGGAAACCCCTGCTATGCCTACGTTTTTGAAGCGGACGGAAAAAGGGTGCTTTTCAGCGGCGATATCACGGATGATTTTCATGACTTCCCGATGGGCGAGCATTATGATCTTGTGATCTGTGAGCTGGCGCACGGGCAGATCCCCGCGCTGAAAAAACGTCTCGCAGAGGCGGATTTCGATCGGCTGATCTTCAATCATATGTCCACCGATCCATGGATTTTGGAAAAGGTGCAAATGGACAGAATTGGGCTTTTGGAGAAAGAAAAGGATGCGCTCGGATTTTCGTACGAGCTGGCATATGATGGCCTTGAGGTGGAGGTTTGATGGAGATGATTCTTGAAAATGCAAAGTATAGTGTGCAAATTGCAAAAAATGGATCGATTGCGTCTCTTTCCTTGAAGGAGGATGGATACAAGGCAAATTTCGTTCTCTCGCCGAAGGAAGAGCCATGGGTTCCCGAAAACAAGGGGTGGGGGCTTGGCTTTATCGCATCGGGCTTCAACCGCGTGCAGATCGAAAACTGCGAGAGCCTTTGCGGCTCGGAGAGGGAAATGGCGGCAACGTATCGCCTCGTTTATACGGACGAGCGCTGTGCTTGTGTTTGGAACGGCGACATCGAGGGAAGCAAGCGAAAAAGATGCCTGCTCGTGACCGTGACGCGCACGCTTACAGAGGACGGACTTTACGAAACGGTCGCGCTTGAAAACGAGAGCGAAAAATATCTCGTGCTGGACGAACTTGGGCTTTATTCCTCCTTCCGTGATACCTACACCACGGGCGAAAACGTGCTTCATACGCACGTGAATCAGCATATCTGCGCGGCAGGGGATCTCTCGTATATCGAAGCGCAGAGACAGAGCAATCTCGGCAAAAATCTTGCATTAATCACGCTGGAGGGAAGCTTTTCCTCCTATCAGTTAGAGGAGCAGAATACCTCGAATCACCGCGGCGTGGTTGCGCTCGTGGCAAAGGATATCCGCATCCCTGCGGGCGGAAAATATACGGTTCGGCGCCTGATCACCGAATATGAAACGCGCGAGGACTTTGAGAAAAAATTATGCGCCTACACGGGCTATCCCATTTTGGATTACGGCTTTATGACCGTGGAAAAGGGAGAAAAGATCCGCATCACCGTGAAGGATGCAGGCAAGCTCCGATCCATCAAGCTCGACGGCGAGATCTTGGAGGAAAAGAACGGCGCATACGAATATCTTCCGAGCGAAACCGGCGTGAAGGA
>JAZQWS010000036.1:0-1400 GCA_045632465.1 Eubacteriales bacterium | reverse complement strand
GGCCCCGTATTCAGATGTGACGAGCTTGAAGAGCACCCGAGCGAATATTAAAGGAGAAAACAGATGGAAAAGACAGTTAATATATTTCTTTTCGGTAAAAAATATGCAGTGCCCGAAAATCTCACCATTATGACCGCGATGGAATATGCGGGCTATCAGCTCGTTCGCGGATGCGGATGCAGAAATGGATTTTGCGGCGCTTGCGCAACGATTTACCGCATCAAGGGCGACAAGGAGCTGCATGCCTGCCTCGCTTGCCAAACCAAGGTTGAGGACAATATGTATATTGCAACCCTCCCCTTCTTCCCCCTTGTGAAAGAGGTTTACAACATCAACGAAATTCCCGTAAACGAAACGGTTATGATGCAGCTTTATCCCGAGATCTATGCCTGCATCGGATGCAACGCCTGCACGAAGGCTTGCACGCAGGGGCTGAACGTTATGCAGTACATTGCATACGCACAGCGCGGCGATTTCGAGAAGTGCGCAGAGGAGTCCTTTGACTGCGTTATGTGCGGCGTTTGCTCCTCCAGATGCCCCGCAGGCATTTCGCATCCCCAGGTTGCGATGCTTGCAAGAAGAATCAACGGTAAATACCTTGCTCCCGGATGCGGCCATCTTGAGGATCGCGTGAAGGAAATCAAGGATGGCGATTTCAACGAGCTGATCGAGGCTTTGATGCAGAAGCCCATCGCGGAGATGAAAGAGCTTTATAATACCCGCGAGATTGAAAAATAAGGAGGACGAAAGGATGTATTCTGAACAGTTTAAGGAATCTCTCGCGCTGGTTGAAGCGTCCAGAGATAAAAATATTGCTCTCGATCCCGTTCGTATGACGGCAGAGCAGAAGGAAAACGTGCTTTCCTCCTTCCATCCCGATTATAAGGTAGACGAGTTTGCGGTTCTTTCGATCGGCCCCAACAAGGGCGATAAGGTTCCGAAGGAGCTTGCTGAGATCCTGCAGGCGCACAGCCGCATCACGGCAGACAGCGTATGCCTCGAGAATCCCGACTATGAGACCGACGTTCTTGTTATCGGTGGCGGCGGCGCAGGTGCTTCCGCGGCGATCGAGGCGCATGAGGCAGGCGCGAAGGTTATGGTTGTAACCAAGCTTCGTATGGGCGATGCCAACACGATGATGGCAGAGGGCGGTATCCAGGCGGCCGATAAGCCGAACGATTCTCCCGCGATCCACTTTGTGGATGCCTTCGGCGGCGGCCATTTCGCGGCAAAGAGAGAGCTTCTGAAGAAGCTCGTTTGCGATGCGCCCGAGGCAATTCAGTGGCTCTCCGCACTTGGCGTTGAGTTCGATAAGGAAGCCGACGGCACCATGGTTACCACCCACGGCGGCGGTACCTCAAGAAAGAGAATGCACGCAGCAAAGGACTACTCCGGCGCTG
>JAZQWS010000035.1:0-4143 GCA_045632465.1 Eubacteriales bacterium | reverse complement strand
TGAAGGTTAATTACAAGGGATATCTGAGATTCGACAGCAAGGTGTTTTACCTGAGTGAGTCAATGGTAGGAGCAGAATTGGAGTTGCGCCCCGAGGGTGCTGAGTTTGCCTCGCTTTGCTACCGCAACTACAAGATCGCGGCGGTCGAACTGTGTACCGAGCAACTGCTCAACCGCCGCATTTCGCGCCTCGATTGAGTCGCGCGCCGCTTGTGGGAGCCTCTCTTCGCTACGCTCCGTTTGGCTTCCAAACGCATCAACTAAACGAAGCAAAACTGTATACAATCATCTTGCACAATTGTTTACAATCTTGCTCTTGACAGGGGACGCCGGTCCCTACAAGGGGATTCGTGCATTGTGTCGCGGAGGGGGATTGCGGGACGTCGAGGCGCCGTCCCCTACCAGGGAGATTCGTGCATTGTTCCGCGGAGGGGGATTGCGGGACGTCGAGGCGCCGGTCCCTACAAGGGAGATTCGTGCATTGTGCCTCGTAGGGGCGCGTGAAATTCAATGCCTCCCTCCGGGAGGTAGCGAAGCGGCGCGAGGGTCTTGAATGACACCACAGTGTGGTGTCAGACCCCGAGCGTGACCGAGCCGCAGCGAGAAGGGGGACCACGAAGTGGTGGTGGAAGCAAGCGTGTAGCACAGAGTGGAGTCCGCCCGTTTTTTCATCGCTCATGCCGGCAAAATGCGCAGGGCGAGAACGGTCATATCGTCGGTGCGGCCGCGGTGCTTAATGGCGGCGGCAAGGATGGAATCGGCATAATCGCCGAGGCGGCGGGGCGGGGCTTTGCCGAGTAGCTCCATCAGCCAGGGGGCATCCTCGGGCGAGCCGCAGATGCCGTCTGACATAAGGAGGATCACGTCGTCGCATTTGACCTCCACGCGGATGCGCTCGCTATCCACGGAGGAGAGCAGGCCGATCGGCGCGGTTTGCGAGCGGATGCGAAACAGAGACGTGCCGCGCTTGATAAAGGAGGGGGCGGCGCCGCTTTTCAAAAACTCGGCTTCGCCTCGCGCAAGGTCAAATTCGAACATATCCACGCTTGTGCTGCATTCCTCCTCGCGCCCGCGCAGAATGTGGTTTAATAGGGAGAGGGAGGTTGCGTGCGAGCATCCGACCTCGCAGATCTTTTCAAGAAAATCCACGGCGAAGGCGGCGGTTTTGTGCGCGATGCGCCCTGTTCCCATGCCGTCCGAGAGGGCGGCGATGAAGCGATGCCCGGCGGCGAAGCATTTTGCCACGTCGCCCGAAACGTCACCTCCCTCACAGCAAACCGAGGCCAGGTAGCTTTCCACCTCGAAGCGCCGATCCGGGCGGCATTGCATCAGCACCATGTCCTCCTTGCGGAAATATTCGGGGGTGGAGAGCCGCGTTCCCGCGGTGCGCTCCAGGGCCTCGCGCAGGGCGGGGGAGGTAATGCGCGTGCCGTCCTTGTCCTCGCCTGCCGCAAGGATCAGCGATCCCTCTGCGCCAAAGGCGCGGATCACGCCGCCGGGAAAGCCGTGATCCATGAAGGTTTGCTCTAATGCCGCGGAAAGCGGCTCGTTCATTTCGGCGGCCTCGCGCTCGTGCTGTCTTGCCTCGGAGAGCATCTTGGAGAGCAGGGCGCAAAGCTCGGCCATCGCATCGGTTTTTTCGGTGCGGTATTTTTCCTCGGTCATGCGCGCGGCGCTATAGCGGATGGCGTCTAAGATGCGATCCTTTTGACTGCAAAAGCCGAGCGCGGGCGAAAGATCCGCCTCTCCGATCGGATCGCCGCGATAGAGCTTGCTTGCGAGAAGCGGCGCACTTTCGGCGAAGGGGCGATGCTCCTGCGAGAGGCAGAGCGCAAAGCCCGCGCAGGTCTTGCAATAGGTCTCTGCGCAATCGGCGCAGAGGTTTTCGTATTCCTCCTCGCTCGGCCGCCCGCTCTCTTTTCCAAGCTCCGAGATCATCGGGGCAAGCGCGGCAACCGCGCCCTGCAGAGCAGAAAGCGCGCCCTCATCTTTGGCACGCACGGAGAGCGCCATGCTTCCAACCATTTCGGCCGCCACGCGCTCGTTTTTCTCCATCTTATCGGGCGGGGCAGACGTGCCGATGCGGCGCAAGAGTGGATAGGAAATCAGCGCGCCGATCAGAATTTCGGGAAAAACGGATAAAAATGCGGTGAGCCCGCCCGCGTAGCCGCTCCAGACCGAGGCGGCGGCAAGCCCCGCGCCGAGCGCATAGGTCATTCCGAAGGGAAAGAGAAGGCCGCCGCAGAGCCCCGCCAGCGCGAGCGCAACTGCCTCCGTGCCCGATAGAGCCAGCGCGGAGAAGAAGCCAACCGCCATGCCGCGCATCGGGCCGAAGCGCTTGGCCGCAAGAAGTGTGAGCATAACGGCAGGGAGAGTTGCCAGCGAAAGGCCGAAGAGAGAAGCCCCTTTCAGCGACAGCACGAGAAGAAAGGCAAACGCGAGAAAGGCGGCCTGAAAAACCGCGGCTCTGCGCCCCTCCTCGCCGCCCGTGATGCGGAAGAGGGTTTTGCTCCCGAAGAGCAGGGCGTGCAGAGAAACCGAGCTTCCGAAGAGCCCCGAAAAGAGCAGGCAAACGAGCCCCGGAGCGAGGATCATCGTCAGCGAGGCGGCGGCGCTCGTGAGATTTAAGCCCGAGAGAAGCATTCCGTAAACGCCGGAGAGAAAGCCGCCGATCACCGCCGTTGAGATCCGCAGAAGAAGCCCCTCGCCAAAGAGGCGGCTGCCGCCGCTTTCGCTCCCCGAGAGGATCAGCCGAAGCATGAAGGTAACGGCGCAAACAAGCGAGAAAATGATCCCCGATTTGCCGAGCGTCAGCCCGCCGAGAAAGCTTCCGAGCGCGGCCATCGGCACGTGCGAGGGCAGGGCCGCCAGAAAGCCGAGCCCCAGCGGATATGCGCCGAAGGCAAGATGCCCCCGCCCGAAAATAAAGCCGAGAAGCAAAACGCCGAGATCCAGCGCGAGGGAGGATGGCTCGCTCTTCCATTTCTCCTTCTGCGCCTCCCAAAGCCCCTTTTTTATCTTGCGAGGGCGCTCTCTTTCCTGTGTTTGAATTTTTCTTAGCATATTTTTTCGTCCTTTGCTTTTTCTTCCGAATCGCCGATCGCGTGCGGCGAATTTCCTTATTATAGTATAGGCGCTCCACCTTGCGAAAAAGGGAGAAGTCTGCGGCGCGGCATCGGAAAAAAAGAAAAAGAAAGGCGCTTTTTCTCGATTTTTCTCCGCGAGGATCGAAGTTTGCGAAAGGTTGATCCGTGTGTTGACATAGGGCGTTTTCTATGCTATAATGAATACAAAATCTTTGAATTTTTGCGGTCGCCAAAGGGCGGCGGAATGGAGAAAAATATGCAGATTACCTTTCTTGGAACGGCGGACGGAATTCCGCGCCCCGGCCATTTTCGCACCAGCACGATGATTGAGGAAAACGGCGCGATCTATCTGATCGACATCGGCGCGCCCGTGACGGATCTTTTGTTTCAGCTTGGAAAAAGATACGAGGACATCCGCGCGATCTTCAATACCCATGCGCACGGCGACCATCTCGGCGGCCTCTTGCCCTTGATCGAGCTTTGCCAATGGGCGTATACCGACGCGGAATTTGATATGTATATGCCCGAGCAGGGCGTTGCAGACGGATTTATGAACTGCCTGCAATCCATGTGCACCGAGCCGGTTGCATCCGACCGCATGCGCATGCGCGTATTCTCCGAGGGCGTTATTTTTGAGGATGAGAATATCAAGGTAAGCGCGATCGCAACGCGGCATTGCGAGCCCCGCCCGAGCTATGCCTTTCTCGTGGAATCCAAATCCGGACTCCGCGTGATCTTCACGGGTGACCTCGGCGTTTATAACGGCGATTTCCCGAAGGTTGCCTATGAGCTGGAAACGAATCTGATCGTTTGCGAAATGGCGCATTTTGGCGCGGAGGCGATCGCTCCCTGCCTTGAAAAATGCAAAACCAAGCAGGTGATCTTCAACCATTATCAGCTCCGCAAGGAGAGGGATATCCGCGCCTTGGCGCAGAGCGGCAAATTTGCCTTCCCGATCCACGCGGCGGAGGATATGGACGTGATTGAGGTGTATTAAGGGTTTTCGCCTTCCGGCATAATTGAATAAAAAAAGGGTAACCCGAGCGAAAATGCTTTGG
>JAZQWS010000034.1:0-4359 GCA_045632465.1 Eubacteriales bacterium | reverse complement strand
TTTATGGGTAAAACAGGAAGAAGAACAGAATTTATTTGCCAGGATTTAAAATTTCTCTGCGTTTATGGGTGCTCTTTTTCCTCGGAGGATTCCGTTTTCTCTTCCTTGGCTTGTGCCTGATTTTTCTCGCATTGGGGTTCCTTTTGGATCAGCGAAGGGACGTAAAAGGCAGAAAAAAGATTCGCTGCGGCGTCAATCATCAGGGCAATGCCGAGCATATATGCATGCGCAACGTAGGTGATCGCCAAAAATCCGCAAGCGATCGTTGTGACCGAAATCGAGGTGATGGCATACCAAGCGCGAGAGCGCGATTTGTGCAAAAGCACCGCCGTGTTCAGCTTAAAGGATCCGTCCACAATCATGAAAAGCGCAAAGACGTTGATCAGAATCTCCATCACGGGCTTGCGCAGAATCAGCGTGGCAATACCGGATGCCAAGATAGCAACGGAAACCGCGATTTTAAGGCCAAAGCCAAGACCGCGCTTTTTGCCTGAAAGCGTTAAAACCGCTAAAACGGAACCCGCAAGGATAACGATGATGCCGATGATCACCGCGAGCGTTTCCAGCGTTTTTGGCCCGTAGGCAAAAAAGCAGACGCCGATGGCCGCGGCGAGCACTGCGATAAATATATATCCGATACCGAAATTGCGTTTTTTTGCGTTTGTTTTTTTCATAGCGATTTTATCCTTTCTTTTGTTTCATATTATATCACGATTTGATAAAGAGGTCAAGGAAAATATTTTTTCTGTATTTTTCTAAAAAAAGCCCCGCGCCCTTGGAATCGGAGCGCGGAGCCGTTGGGATATAGCCCGAGTGCTTTTCGTTTCAGTCCTCCGGAACCACGTGGCTTTCGCTTCCGAAATGGATCTTTTCCTTTTCGGGGCGCTGCTCCTGCTTTCCGAAGATGGCCTCCAGAGAGCGGATGCTTTCCTTTGCGTTGTAGGTTCGGTAATGGAGATGCAGAACGTCTCCCTCGCAGAGCGTGGCGGCGCTGTGCAGAGCGGAGGCGGGATTTTTCATTTCGATGGAGAGAACCGCGCAGGTGGGAGGGAGGAGAAGATCGCGCAGCTCCTTGCCGGCGGCAAAGGAGTTTTCCTTTACGGTGATGTAGGTGTTGAAAATCAGGGGCACGCGCCCATCGTGTGCCGCGTGTGCTTTGGATTCGATGATCGTATCCGCAAAGGAAACCTTGCCGGAGAATTCAATCACCATGAAAGCGGCCGTTACGGCGATGCCGATCGGCAAAATGTTCTGAACGCCTGAAAGCACCTCGGCGGCGAAAACCAGCGCGGTCAGCGGTGTTCTTGCAGAGGCGGCCAGAAAGGCGGCCATGCCGATGGCGATATAGAGGTCTCCGTATTCTGCGGGCGCAATACCGAGGGAAACCGCGCCGCGTCCGAGCAGGGCGGCGATCAGCGCGCCGAAGGCAAGCGTTGGAACGAAAACGCCGCCGCTGACGCCCTCGCCGTTTGCCGCAACCATCAGAATGGCGCGAACGAACAAAGCGATCAGGAGCGTGTACCAAACGCCGGCACCCAAAAGAAGCTTTTCGATCAGGGCGTGGCCCGAGCCGATGAAGTCTGCGCTCAGGAAGCCGAGCAATGCGGTGGTCGCAAAGATGATCATGTGCTTGGGAATGAAACGGAGACGGTGGCGCAGTTTCCCCTGCATATCCTTGAAGAAGGTATACATTTTTGTAAACAAAACTGCGCAAAAACCACAAAGAATACCAATGAGCAGGGGGAGGAAGAGATACTGCGCGGGAAGCGCGGGGAGAATTTCAAAATGAAATCCGTGGATCGTAACGTTAAAGATCTCCGAGAGAAGATCCTGCGTCAGCGTGCCAATAAAAACCGAGATGGAGGAGAAAACCAGAAGCGAAACGGAGATGCGGCGGTGCGCTTCCTCAAGCGAGAAGAGGATGCCGCAGATCGGCGCACCCGTTGCAAGAGCGAAGCCGGAGGCCGCGCCGCCCGTCATGCAATAGCGCTCCCATGCCTTGCGCTTTTCGCCCGCGCCTTTTGAGGTTCCCTTTCCGATGGATGCTCCCATCAGAACGCTGGGACCCTCGTTTCCGAGCGGAACGCCGGAGAGGAAGGTGATCAGGGAGGTAACGAAAAGGGCGAAAATGCCCTGTAGCCATTTCAGGGGGATCAGGCCACGGATGGCCGCCACCGCCGTCGGAATACCACCGCCGCGCGCATCTCGCGCAAGCTTCAGCACCAGAGCGGAGAGCAAGCCGAGCACCGCCGCGCCGAGCAGCAGAAGCGGAAGAAACTGCACGTTGGCGCGCACGAGCGCGTAGATGCGCTCGGAAAGATCGATCACAGCCGTTGCCGCCAATCGGAAGAGAAAAATGCCGATACCGGTCAGCACGCCGATTGCAGATGCGAGCGAAAGGCAGGGCAGAAGCGTGTGCGTCAGATATTTTTGTTTGACTTCTTTCATAGATTTGCCTCGGATTCTTAAACTACGGAAGGTAGTATAGCACACAAGCGCGCATGAGTCAAGCAGGTTTTCAAAAGTTAAATATTTAACGCAGAGAATCGATCAGCGGCATGAGGTCGATGTGCTTGCCGCTCTTGATGGATTCGTTTGCGCCGATGCCGATCATCGCGGAGAGAACGCCCGCAAAGCTATCGGCCGACTGACCGAGGGGATCGGGAATTTCCTTTTCCGAAAACATCATTTCAAGGAGCTTTGCATCGCCGCCGCCATGCACGCCGGTGGCCTCGGGGAAGGTGATCTTCTCCACCTTGCCCTCGGATTGCATCAGCTCGATCTCGCAGATGCCGTCATGCACGCCCTCGCCGGGATAATGATGGCAAACGATCATGCCCCGCTCGCCAACGAGCGTCAGATGGTAACCCTCCTTCATTGAGAAGAGGTTCAGCGTGTAGGTCAGGAGCGTTCCCTTTTTGTAGAAAACGCTGACCGAAAGATTGTCTGCAATGTCGGTTCCTTTGCGGTGGGCGCAACGGTCGCGCAGGTAGCCGTCCTCATGCTCGGCCTTGAAATAAAGGCCCTCGTCATGCGCGGCGGTGATGGAGCGGTGGCTCTCGCAGGTTGCAACGGCGGGGCAGGTGGAGCAGCGCTCGCCGAGGCGCTTTGCCTCGTTTCCGAAGAAGGAGCGGGTTGCCATCGCACTCACGCGCACGGGCTCGTCCTCAAGAAGCCAGTTGATCACGTCAAAATGGTGGGTACTCTTGTGCAGAAGCATGCCCTGCGAGATTGCCATATGGCCGTGCCAGCGCTTGAGATAATCGCCGCCGTGATGGCGGTTGAGGGTGTATTCATAGGTGATGGAATGGATCTTGCCGATCGCGCCCTCCGCGATGAGCGATTTAAGACGCGCGAAGTAGGGCATAAAGCGGCAGTTGAAGGTCACGTGCACGCGCTTGCCCGTTTCTTTTTCCGCATTGCGGATGGCGAGGCAATTTTCATAGGTGTTGGTCAGCGGCTTCTCGCAATAAACCTCCGCACCGAAGCGAAGGGCGCGGATCACGTATTCCGCGTGCGCATCGTCCGAGGTGGTAACGAGAACGCTGTCTGCCTTGGTTGCGCTCAGCATTTCGTCAAAATCCGAAAAGATGGGAATATTGCCGCCCGCCTGCGCGCAAACGTATTCGCATCGCGTGCGGTTGCGGTCGTAAAGACCAACAAACTCGATCTCCTTGCCGCGCATATGGGCAAGGCCTTGGATAAACATAGCGAGGCAACGGCCACCCGTGCCAACAACTGCAATTCGTTTCATATCAATCTCCGAATTTTTTTATATGAATTTATTGAAATATATAAAATCTTATGATATACTTTTGGTAAAGACCGAAAGGAGAGTGCGCCCATGCCCTTGCCTGAAACCGAAGTTTTGAAGCAATATAACTTGATCGGCGATGCGATCTATTATCATCATGTCCGCACGGAAGCCACGGGCGGAGAATACCTACATCCCTCGGAGGCACACGCCTCGTATGAGATGCTTCTGCTCCTCGAGGGAGAGATCTCCTATATCATTGAGGGCGAGACCTACACCGCAGGCCCGGGGGATATGATCTTCGTTGCGCCCGGCGAGATCCATGCCATCCGCATCGATGGAAGAAAGCCTTATGAGCGGCTCGTTCTCCTTTTTGATATTGATGCGCTCCGCTCGATGATGCACGAGCTTTGCGCGCCGCTGGAGGTTTTTTCGCGGGAGGCGGGAGCGCGATTGCATATCGTTCCGCGCGCGCTTGTTTCGGAATATGGGCTGGATCAGCTGCTCGGCGAGATATTTTCCTGCGAGGATGAGGATCGCTATAAGAGGCTTTTCATTATGTCAAAGCTTCTCGGCTTTATGATCCAAACCGATAAGATGTTTTC
>JAZQWS010000033.1:0-4484 GCA_045632465.1 Eubacteriales bacterium | reverse complement strand
AACATCAGAAAAATAAAAATCTATTTCATCTCTTTGCAACAATTCAGATATTGTAAAGCAGCCACTATCATTATAAAAACTATAAGTTTTTGTTACCCAATTACCAAATGGAGTGCTCTCGAATGTTTGCTCTGTGAATTTTAAATTATATTTTTCTACCAAGAACATTAACTCTTTAACAGCATATTTCATGGTATTTTCCTTCCTTACAAAGCACTTTGACATTTGAATTTAATCAAATTCTTATTTATCGTTATGTTTTATCGCCAGTTTCGCCTTTGTATTACAAAGGCTTCGGGCAAAGCCCATACCCATGAAGTAGCGCACATCCAAAGGCTCCCTCCGGGAGGGAGCTCCCGACGAAGTCGGGTGAGGGAGAGTGCGTTCCCATAAAGTCAATCTAACCTCAAAGCCGCAGAGGCTCCATCCGTCTCGCTGCGGCTCGGTCATGCTCGGGCTCTGACACCACACCGTGGTGTCATTCACTACCCTCACGTCGCTTCGCTACCTCCCGGAGGAAGGCTTTTCGTTAGCCTCATTATAACACAAATCGGCAGAGAAAACAATATCTCTGCCGATTTTGTAGGGGCGACCATTGGTCGCCCGTTTTTTTGCGGATGGTTGCGGGAGATCCATGATCGCCCCTACGGTTAAACATCCTTATGAGCACCGGCTTTTGCTGCCTCTTTTTTTATGTCAACTCGCCGAAATGCAGCTCTGCCTCGCAAAAAATCTTGACAGAGAAAAAAATGTGCGGTATAATATTTTTAGCGCACGGAAAAATAATAAAAATAAGGAGGATCGCCGTGAAAAGAAACGAAAGATGGATTCCGATCGTGTTTTATATAAGCCTCGGGCTTTTGCTTTTTGGCGGCCTTTTGTCTTTTCTCTATCGCCGCTTTTCGGCCTTTGCGGAATGGATCAACGGCACGGTTGCCCATGCCTTCCGCTTTCTTCTCGGAAGCATAACCTCCGCCGTGCCCTTCTCGGTTGCGGAAATGCTGCTTTTCTCGCTTCCGCTCCTTGTAATTCTTGCCGTGATCATCTCCTTTAAGTATGCAACCACGGCAAAGCGCCGCGTGCGCATGCTCGCCATCATTCTCGCGATTCTCATGCCCCTTTATCCCTTGTATATGCTAACGCTTGCGCCGGGCTACCATGCGAAAACGCTGGAGGAAAAAATGGAGCTTTCCGCCGATCCTGTGTCGGCCGAAGAGCTTGAAAAAACGGCAGAGATCCTTCTTGCCGAGCTGGAAGTCCTTCTGGATTCCATTGCATATGAGGAGAGCGGCGCATCGAAAAATCCTCTCACCTTTCAGGAAACAGGCGAGGAGATCGTAAAAGCGTACGATGCCTTCCTTGCGGATCATCCGATCGCAAAAAACTTTTCCTCCCGCCCGAAAACCATCGTTCTGCGCGAGTGGATGACCTATGCCGAGCTTCTCGGCGTTTATACCTTCTTCACGGGCGAATCCAACGTAAACACGACCTATCCCGATTATAACCATCCCTTCACCGTGGCGCACGAGCTTGCGCATCAGCGCGGCATTGCAAGGGAAAACGAGGCCAATTTCGTTGCATCCCTCGTTTGCACCTATGCGGAAAATGCGTATGTGCGTTATAGCGGTCTTTTTAATCTTTTTGAGTACGTTCTCTCGGCGTATGGTCGCGCCGCTGATTCTGAAAGCTATAAGGCCTTCGTCCTGAAAATCGACGATCGCATCAAGGGCGAAATGCGCGCCTACCATGCTTTTCTCGAGCCCTATCGCGATCACGTCCTCGGCGAGGTTTCCTCCACCGTCAATAACGCCTATCTTGAGATGAACGGCACTCCCGGTGTTGTAAGCTATGGACTTGTGGTGGATCTTGCCGTGGCCTACTACGCCCGCACCTGATGACTGTATAAATTGCCGTATGCATCGTTGTCGGGCGAACGCGCTCGAATCGCCGTAGTGATCTACGGCTTCATCTCGCTTGCGACCTTACGCCTTGTCTTTCGAAATTTCTCCTCGACGGAATGCCTCGTCTTAAACCTTCCGCAAGAGCCGAAATCGCCCAATAGGGCGAGGTGCCTCTACCCAAGCCTTCCCCGGTGGGGGAAGGTGGCACGAGCAAAGCGAGTGACGGATGAGGCGTCATGCTTGATCATTGCGCCTGTCCCTCGTCAACTCACCAAACGTAGGGGAGGGGCTTGCTCCTCCCGTATGCTCTTTCGCGTCATTCTCGGATAAAAGCACCTTCCTCGCACTCTCCGAATAAGATAATAGAAACCTATCATCTTCGGAGAGTGTTATGGAAAAACTGATTGTTCGTGGCGGCCGTCCGCTCTGCGGAAGCATCCGCGTCAGCGGATCGAAAAATGCGGCCTTGCCGCTGATTTTTGCCTCGGTTTTAACCGAGGAAACCTGTGTGATAGAAAACGTTCCCGCCATTCGCGATGTGGAAATGAGCTTCGAGCTTCTTTCCTCTATGGGCGCGCGCATTCGCCGCCCGCATCCTGCTTGTGTGGAAATCAATACGAAGGACATGCGCCCCGTCCTTCCGCCGCCGAGCCTGGTTGCAGAGCTTCGCGCCTCCACGTATCTGATGGGCGCAATGCTCGGGCGCTTCGGCATTGCATACGTGCAGGATTTCGGTGGGTGCAATTTCTCGCCCCGCCCGATCGATATGCATCTTTTCGCCGCCTCGCGCCTCGGCGCAACGCTTGCGGCCGGCGTGCTTTCTGCTCCGAAGGGACTCTTCGGCGCGGTGATTCCCTTTGATAAGACCTCCGTTGGTGCAACGGTGAATGCGCTTCTCATGGCCGCTTCCGCGAAGGGAATCACCGTGATCGAAAATGCGGCTTGCGAGCCGCACGTTGAAAATCTGATCTCCTTTCTTCGCTCCATGGGCGCGGATATCCGTCGCCTTGGGCGTGCGCTCGTCGTGCAGGGAAGAGGGCTGGGCGGCGGCTCTGCCACCGTGATCGGGGATATGATCGAGGCAGGCACGTATCTGCTCGCCGGGCTTGTAACGGGCGGCCGCGTCACCGTAGAGGGATGCGAGCGCGCGCACCTTTCGTCCTTTCTGCATCTTTTTTCCGGGAGCGGCGCCGAAGTCGAGGTTGAAAACGGCGGCATAACGCTCTCGGCCGCGGCGCTTTCTCCTCTTGAAATAACAACCGCGCCCTATCCCGCGTTTCCAACGGATCTTCAGCCGCAAGCGGCACTTACCTCCGCATGCTTTGGAGGCGGCGTTGTCACGGAGGGTGTGTTTCCGAAGCGCTTTGGCTATCTTTCCTCGCTTGCCCTTATGGGGCTTTCTTACGTAAAAAACGAAGGCGTTGCCTATATTTTTCCATCGCGGCTTCATGCGGCCTCCGTCACGGCAGAGGATCTGCGCGGCGGCGCGGCGCTTCTGCTCGCGGCGCTCTCGGCATCCGGTGAAAGCCAAATTTTCGGCGCCTCCCTCATTCTTCGCGGATACGAGGCTGTTGCTGAAAAATTTTCCGCCCTCGGCGCGAATATAATCTTAGAAAAAGAAGGATGTTAAACCAATGAAAAGAATCGTAACCATTCAGGATATTTCGTGTGTCGGCAGATGCGCGTTAACCGAGGCGCTCCCCGTGATCTCCGCCATGGGCGTGGAATGCTCTGTGATCCCAACGGCGGTGCTCTCAACGCACACCGCGTTCCCGAAATTCACCTTTTGTGATTTAACGGAGCAGATCCCCGCCATCACGGAGGCGTGGAAGGAAATGTCCTTGGATTTCGATGCGGTTTACACGGGTTATCTCGGCTCGGATCGCCAGATCGCGCTCGTCAAGGATTTTGTCCGCGATTTTGGTAAAAAAGAGGGCTTTATCACTTGGATCGATCCCGTTATGGCGGATCGCGGAAAAATGTATGCGGGCTTTTCGGAGGATTTTGCATCGAAAATGGCGCTCCTCTGTGCAGGGGCAGACGTGATCGTTCCCAATATGACGGAGGCGGCCTTTATGCTCGGCATCCCCTATACCGAGATGTACGATGAGGCCTACGTGAAGGATGTCCTCGTGCGCTTGACAAAGATGGGCGCAAAATGCGCCGCCTTAACGGGCGTTGAGCTTGAAGAAGGCAAGATCGGTGTCTATGCATATGATTCCGTAACCGAAAAATTCTTTTCCTATTTTAACGAAAAGCTTCCCGTTGCCTTCCATGGAACGGGCGACCTCTTCTCCTCCTGCGCCTTCGCGGCGCACGTGCGCGGCGCATCCGTTGAGGAAAGCCTGAAGCTCGCCGTGGATTTCACGTTGGAGTGTATCAAAAAAACGATGCAGGATGAAAATCGCCGCTTCTACGGTGTCAATTTTGAGGAAGCGATACCGATGCTTACGGATCGTGTAAGAGAGCTCTTCAAATAAAATACAAGGAAATGAAAAAAATGGATATTCGCAAGCTTTTTTTGCAGAATAATGGGGAATACGCGCCTGCGGTGATGTGGTTCACCACGGGCAATATCAATAA
>JAZQWS010000032.1:0-13827 GCA_045632465.1 Eubacteriales bacterium | reverse complement strand
AAAAAAGAAAAAATTTAAAAAAGGGCGGTTTTTAAAAAAAAAATTTGAAAAAATTGATTATTTTTAACGAATTAAATTTCAACAGTGAGAGACACGGGGCAATGGTCGCTTCCCATAATGTCCGAATGGATCTCTGCGGCGGTGATCTTTTCTTTCAGGCGCTCGGAGACGAGAAAATAATCGATGCGCCAGCCAACGTTTTTTGCTCTCGCCTGGAAGCGATACGACCACCAGGAATAGGCAACCTCCTCGGGATGGAGGGTGCGGAAGGTATCGATGAAGCCGCGGGAAAGAAGTGCGGTCATAGCGGCGCGCTCCTCATCCGAAAAGCCCGGATTCTGATGGTTGGTTTTCGGATTTTTAAGGTCTATTTCCTCATGTGCCACGTTCAGGTCTCCGCAATACAGCACGGGCTTCTTTGCATCCAAGGAAACGAGATAATCCGCAAGGGCGGCTTCGTAAGAAAGGCGGTAATCGAGGCGCTTCAGCTCCTCCTGTGCATTCGGCACATAGGCATTCACAAGATAAAAGTCCTCGTATTCGAGGGTGATCACGCGGCCCTCGTCCATAAATTCGCCGTTCAGACCGTAGGAAACGGAAAGAGGCTCTTTTTTGGCGAAGATCGCCGTTCCGCTATAGCCCTTCTTTTCCGCGCTGAACCAAAAGCTATGGTAGCCCCCGGGGGCAAAATCCGCTTGTCCCTCTTGCATTTTCGTTTCCTGCAGGCAGAAAAAATCCGCATCGGCGGCGGCAAAATATTCGGCAAAGCCCTTGCCGAGAACGGCGCGAAAGCCGTTTACATTCCAGGATATGAGCTTCATAAGCGCTCCTTTAGCGTTTTTCTTAATTATACTACACCTACACGCGCTTTTGCAAGTGTTTTCTATTATATTCTTTGAAAAAATAAGTTTTGCACTTGTTTTTATTTCGTTTTTATGCTACAATGGTCTAAAAGAACTGTTAGGAGATTGCCGTGAAGATCATTGCAAAAATTCACACGCCCTTTCGCGAAAAATTCGGCATTCCGCGCCAAAGCGGACTTGCGGACGTTCCGGGAGAGATCGTTTTCGAACCGAAATACAGAAACCCCGATGCGCTTCGCGGGCTGGATGGCTTTTCGCACCTTTGGCTGATCTTTCAGTTTTCCGAGAGCGTGCGGGAGGAATTTTCGCCAACGGTACGCCCGCCGAGGCTTGGCGGCAACCGAAGAATGGGCGTTTTTGCCACACGATCCCCTTTTCGTCCCAACGCGATCGGGCTCTCCTGCGTGCGGCTGGAGCGCATAGAACAGACCGAGAAGGGGCCGATTCTCCACGTGCGCGGCGCAGACCTTTTGGATGGAACGCCGATTCTTGATATCAAGCCCTATCTCCCTCTGGCGGATTGCCACCCGGAGGCAACGGGCGGCTTTGCCGAAATGGTTTCCGACTATGCGCTGAACGTTTGTTTTTCGGAGGGGCTTGAAGAAAAAATCGAAAAAGAGGATCTTGCGGTGATCCGCGAGCTTCTCGCAGAAGATCCGCGCCCATCCTATCAGGATGACCCGGCACGCACATACCACATGGACTATGCGCAGTATTCCCTCTCCTTCACCGTGAGGGACGGAATGCTGAACGTTACCGCACTGAATACGAACGGAGGCACGAAAAAATGAAGGATATCAAAAAGATCGACGTGCACGCGCACGCCGTTGCATGGCCGAGCTACTATCCGCCCTATTACGGAACAGATGCAAAAAAGCTCTCGCCCACCGAGCTTTTTGATGAATATTATGCCAAGCTGAACGTTGAAAAATGCGTTTTGCTTCCCGGCATTTCTCCCGAGGGCGCAACCACCTTTACCCCTTCGGAAATGATGAAATATCTCTCGGATAACGATCCTCTCCGCTGCCTTTGGTTTTGCAACGTGGATCCCCGCCAGCTTTCCAACCGCGCGGATGCGGATCTCGGCTATCTTCTTGCGCATTATAAATCCTTGGGCGCCAAGGGCGTTGGCGAGATGACCTGCAATCTTTACGCAGACGATCCGATGATGGAAAATCTCTTCTCCGCCTGTGCTTCGCTGGATCTGCCCGTGACCATTCACATTGCGCCCGAGCGCGGCGGATACTATGGAATTGCGGACGATCTTGGGCTTCCGCGCATTGAAAAAATGCTGAAAAAATATCCAAAGCTCAAAATTTTCGGCCATTCCCAGCCCTTTTGGAGCGAGATCGGCGATAACGTGAATGAGGAAAACCGCAACACCTACGTTTCGGGCAAGGTGCAGGAGGGCCGACTTCCCTACCTTCTGCGCGAATACGAAAATCTTTACTGCGATCTTTCGGCGGGAAGCGGCGCAAACGCGCTGATGCGCGATAGGGATTACGCGGCAAAATTCATTGAGGAATTCTCCGACCGCCTGATGTACGGCACGGATATCTGCATGCACGGGCAGACCTTCCCCTTTGCCTTTGACGAATTTCTGACCTCGATGCGAGAAAGCGGCGAGATCAGCGAGGAAAATTATTATAAGCTCGTGCGCGGCAATGCTTGCCGCTTGCTCGGCATTCAATAATATAAAAACGCACGGTATCATAAAGGTTTATTTTCTGAGAAAGGACACTTTTTTCGTTATGAACGAAAGGCTTTTTGCAAACGAAGCACGGGTGGCGATGGTGGGAGACTCCATCACGCATTCCGGCGTTGCCGTTGCTTATATACAAGAATATTATCTTTCGCATTTTCCAAAGCGAAAGGTCAAGATCTACAACCTCGGCACCGGCGGCGACAGTGCCGCAAGCGCGTGTACGCGCTTAGATGAGATTCTCTCGGTGAAGCCCACCGAGGTGGTTGTTATGTTCGGCGTGAATGACATGAACATCACCGCCTACGACGCCAAAAATCCTACCGACGAGCAGATCAAGATACGCACAGATGCCCGCCGCCGCCATCTTGCGGCAATGTGCCGCCTTGTGCAGCTTCTGCGCGAGCACGGGCTTCCCGTCACGCTTTGCTCCGCCGTTGGCCGCGATGAGTATACTACGGGCGCAGAAGGCATCGTTTCCTACGGAGCGACGGATGCACTCCTTGCAATGTATCACGATAATATCAACGCCATCGGCAAGGAAAATCTGAAAAACACCGTGGATTATTTATCTCCCTTGCAGGCACTGCAGGCCGAGCTTTGCGCCATGGGCGGGCCATCACTTTTCACGCCCGATCGCACCCATCCCTCCGAGCTTGGACAATCGGTGATGGCGCGCATTTTTCTCGCCGCACAAGGACTTGCTGTTGCGATCCCCTCCGCGAAAGCTTTGCTTGCGGGCTGGCAGGAGCGAAAGCTTCCGCTTGCCTTGCGCGAGCGCCGCGCAGTCGGCCTTCGCTGGCGCGATCTTTCCTGGGTATATCCGCACCAGGGGCACCGCACCGAGGGCTTAGATCTTGACGGCCGCATTGCCTTCTGGCGCGAGGAATCCAAGCGAACGGATCTTCCGAAATACTTTATCGATATGTATAGAAACTACGCAGAAAATGCAAAAAACGAGCCTTCCTATATTGCCGAATACCTATCGCGCACCGATGCGCTTTACGAGGGCGGCGGCGAGGATATCAAAAAAGAGGCTCTGCGCATCTAAATTTTCTCTATGATGCATCGGCATCCAATAAAACGATTCCCCTTGGCAGATTTTTGAAGGTCTGCCAAGGGGATTTTTCTGTCTTTATGATTCTACGGGAAGCAATTTTCTCTGATAATAGTAATAGGGCAACAGAACGAAAAGCCACGCCATCAGCCAAGCCACCGGCTCTACGAAAAACATCACCTCCACGCCCACCATAACGAAGAACAGCTTCGCCATAGCAACGCGGCTCAAAGCTTCCGCAATACCGGAAATAAAAGACCAGGAGGAATTGCCGATTGCCTGCAAATTATGCCGATGCACGTATACAAGATACAAAATCGGAAGGGCGAGGATCATATTTTTCAGGTATTTGGCGGCCACCCCGATAGCATCCGAAGCGCCTGCATCCGACATATCGATAAACAACCGAGGCAATAGGAAGCGCAAGGGCAAGACTACGACTATCAGAATCAGCGCCGCGCCTACGGCGAGGATCATTGCCACATTGACACCGCGACGCACCCTCTTAAAGTTACCTGCTCCGTAATTCTGCGATGCAAAGGTGGTGAATGCCGCGCCCAAAGCAATGGCAGAGCATTCCAAAAGACCGTAAAGCTTATTCACGGCGGTGTAACCCGCGACAAAGGCACTTCCCTGATCGTTGACGGTGGCTTGAACCATCATGCCGCCGAAGTTAATGATTACATATTGCAGGGCAAGCGGGATACCGAATTTCGCCATTTCTCCTACGAGACGGCCATCCCATGCCCAAGCATCCTTCTTCAGCCGCACATATTCGATCTCGAGAATCTTTACCGTGCAAAAAAGGAATGCGACGCATTGACTGAGAACCGATGCGAAGGCCGCGCCGAACACGCCCCAACGGAATGACAAAACGAACAAAAGATCCAAAAGAATATTCAGAACGGCGGCGATGACCATGGCGATCAAGGGCGTTTTACTATCGCCAAAAGCGCGAAGAATGGCCGCGCTCAGATTATAAAAGGCAACAACGATAATGCCGGCGAACATCACCGTCAGATACGTAACCGCTTGGGAAAGAATGTTTCGCTCCGTTGGCGTGCGCAAAAGTATCAGTATCGGCCGCGCGCAGGTAATGCCGATCAGCGCAAAGACCGCGGATA
Source organism: Eubacteriales bacterium (assembly GCA_045632465.1). Classification (GTDB taxonomy): domain Bacteria; phylum Bacillota; class Clostridia; order Oscillospirales; family CAG-272; genus UBA1740. The sequence continues at coordinate 9,081 of JAZQWS010000032.1, read as the reverse complement.
TGATAAAGGTCAGGTACACCGAGGTGGTGATCGCCTTATTGATCTTATCACGATCGTTTTTTCCGAAATATCGGGACACGAACGTGGCAAAGCCCTGCGTCATCACCGAAACGCTCCACATGACCATCCAATAGGTCCAGTCGGTGCATCCAACCGCGGCAAGGGCATCCATGCCAACGCCGCGACCTACAATGGCGGCATCCACGATCTGATAGAGTTGCTGTCCCAGGTTGGTTAAAATCACCGGGAAGGCAAACCGAAGCATCAGCCGCGCCGGCTTACCTTCGGTCATATTCATTACTTTGGACATAGGGTTCCTCCGTATAAACGATCTTTACCCCACCATTATAACATAAAATCGGCAGAAAGGAAAGTCCTTCTGCCGATTTTCAAATTTTTATAAGTTTGGAAAGCGCGGTGCTTTCAAGAATTACATGCAGATATCCATTCCCTTTTCAAGGCGCTCGGCGGTGCCGTAGGTCTTGAAGGCCTCGTCAGCCTTTTTGAAGGTATGAACCGAGCCGTCTGCAAGGGTGATCGCAAAGCTCTCTGCATCGCAGGCAACCGAGGTGATCGGGCAGGTCTCTCCGTCCTTTGCGGGATACGCCGCGGTTACGAAATATTCAACGCCGCCCTTGCGAACAAAGCAGGGCGCAGGCGCGGGCAGATGCTCATGGTTCGTTCCGGATTGACGAAGCTTTCTCCAGCCCATGTAACGCGGCTCATACTCCGCAGTATGCACCTCTAACGGTGCATCACCGATCAGAGTAAGCGTTACGCCGTCGCCGTGATCGGCGGTGATGCTCTTCTCGGTTTCGGTTGTCGGCTCTGTTCCAAGCTGGAAATGCACCTCGTAGAAATGCTCGTTTTCATCCTTCGGCGTGAAGGTATCAAGAAGCACGAAGAAGGGCTTTGCGATGCCGAGACCTTTCTTGAAGAAGATCACCTTTCTGTGATGGTCTACCCAAGACGCATTTTCTCCCCCGCCGTAGCCGCAATCATAGGTGGATTCAGCGACCTCATAGGTTTCTCCGAAATTCCAGAAGAGATTGGAGGGAATCTTTTCCTTCACGGCTCTCTCCTCGATCGCATGATAGCGCGTATTCACGCCGCGGCACTGATCCTTCATATCCACAAGCGCGGTGTTATGCGAACGCGTGTAAATAATCATATGGCGCATCTTGGAGGAATCGTACTCATACTGACCGCCATCCGTGAGAAGATTCTTTCCGTATGCGGAAAGGTTGAAGGAAAGCTTATCCTCGTGCGCGTGTCCCCATCCGTAATATGCACCGTCAAAGAATCCGTAAATGGCATCCTTTTCCCAGCTTGTGCGCATGGCACAATGGCCAACGTACGGAAGAACGGTGGAAAGATAGGGTGGCTCTTTGCCCTCTGCGCCATCCGTTGCAAACCACTTGAACACCTCATCGTCGGGGAAGAAGCGAAGATGGGAACGCACCTCATTCACCATAGAGTGATTGCTGCCATCGTTCAGATCGGGAATATGGCGGTCCGGCTGAGTGATGCGAAGCAGACCGGCGATCATCGAGTGCAGACGCGCCATCATGGTGGCGGAAAGCTCCACGCCGTAAACACGGGCAACGTCGATACATTCGAGATACAAGCCGAGAACGCCGAAATGATACCCCGTTGTCAATTCATATTGGAAGCCCTCGGGATAGATCTGCACGTCAAGCTCGGAGGTCAAGCGGTCAAAAATAAACTTTTTCCAGGCCTCTGCCTTCTCATAGAAGGGGAAGCAGCATGCGATATACATAAAGCCCGTGAGCTCAATGATCAGCCAGTTATGGCTGGAGCAATAGTTGCGAAGGTGGAATGCATGCTCCCAAATGGATTTGAAGATCTTAACGATCAAGGCATCCGAAAGAAGCCCGTTCCCCAGGAATACGTGCAAAGGATACATCCATTCGCTCTGCATACGGATACCGGACTCAATGGTACGCCAGCCCGCGTGACTATAAGAATCGTGGCGGTTGGCAACGTCGGCAATCGGGAATTCCTCCTGATCGATCCAGGATTCGATAATTTTCTCGAAGGCACGCACGTACCTTTCATCCTTCGTAATCAGATACGCTTTAGCCAAAGGCAAGAATTCCGCATGGCGGTTGAGCTGCCAAACCCACTCACCGTAGTTATTGGGCGTGCGGTTGGTTTCCCAATCGATCTCCAGATTCTTGAACTGATAGGCATAACCCGTGGGGGCAAACCAGCCATCCAGCACTCTATCGGCCGCGGCAAGAATCTTTTGGCTTTTTTCCTCGGAAAACGATGTTTCTACACCGGGGAGCGTAAAATATTTTTCATAATTGGTGGTGCGGCGCACGTACGCGGCAAACACCTTGGCGGCCCCTGCCGCATCTCCCTCAAAATAAAGCTTTTTGGCCTCGGCCATCTCGGGAATCGAGAGATTCAGGCAAGCCTTATAAAACTGTTTATCGGTTAACATCATAATGATTTTCTCCTATTTAGAATTCATCCAAGCACGAGGTTTTTCGTGCTTGGATGAAAAATTCGGAATATATTACAGACAAATATCCATTCCCTTTTCAAGGCGCTCAGCGGTGCCGTAGGTCTTGAAAGCGGGATCGTTCTTTTCAAAGGTATGCGAAGATCCGTCCGTGAGGGTGATGGTGAAGGTATCCTTATCGCAGGCAACGCTTGCGATCGCGCAAGCCTCGCCGTCCTTTGCGGGGTATGCGGCGGTTGCGAAATACTCAATCTTACCGGTCTTTACGAAGCAAGGAGCGGGCGCATGATAATGCTCGTGATCAACACCGGATTTACGAAGCTTTCTCCAGCCCATATAACGAGGCTCATACTCTGCGGTATGCACCTGCATGGGTGCGTCACCAACGAGGGTGAGGGTTACGCCATCGCCATGGTCAGCGGTGATGCTCTTCTCGGTTTCAGTGGTGGGCTCTGTGCCAAGCTGGAAATGAACCTCGTAGAAATGCTCATTTTCATCCTTAGGCGTGAAGGTATCGAGAAGGAGGAAGAAGGGCTTTGCAATGCCGAGACCTTTCTTGAAGAAGATCACCTTTCTGTGCTGATCTACGTAAACGGTCGAATCACCCGAGCCGTATCCGCTATCGTAGGTGGACTCGGCTACCTCGTAGGTCTCGCCGAAGTTCCAGAAGAGGTTGGAGGGAATCTTTTCCTTCACGGCCTTTTCCTCGATCTGGCGGAAGGGTGTGTTTGCGCCGCGGCGCTGATCCAGCATATCTACAAGAGCCGTGTTGTGCGCGCGCGTCATAACAATCATGTTACGCATCTTAGAGGTATCATACTCATACTGACCGCCGTCCGTTAAGAGGTTCTTGCCATATGCGGAGAGGTTGAAGGAAAGCTTATCCTCGTGCGCGTGTCCCCAGCCGTAATATGCGCCGTCAAAGAAGCCGTAGATCGCATCGGACTTCCAGCTCGTACGCATTGCGCAATGGCCAACGTACGGAAGAACAACGGAAAGATAGGGGGGCTCTTTTCCTTCCTTACCGTCGGTGGCAAACCACTTGAACACCTCGTCATCGGGATGATAGCGAAGCGCACGTGCGGCCTGCGGGCCGAGAGCACCGCTCGATCCGTCATTCAGGTCGGGCATATGGCCGTCGGGCATAGCGATGCGAAGGATGGCGTGCGTCATATCGCGCAGGCGGCTCATCATATAGTCAGGCACCTCGATACCGAAGGCTCTTGCTCTGTCTACGCAGGACATATAATCATGAAGAACGCCGAAGTGATAGCCCGTTGCAAGCTCATACTGCATACCTTCGGGATAGATCTGCACGTCGAGCTCGGAGATCAGGCGGTTAAAGATGAACTTCTTCCATGCCTCTGCCTTCTCATAAAAGGGGAAGCAGCAGGCGATGTTCATAAAGCCGGAAAGCTCGATGATCAGCCAGTTATGGCTGGAGCAATAGTTGCGAAGATGGAACGCATGCTCCCAGATGGACTTAAAGATTTTTACGATCAGCGCATCCGAAAGCTTGCCTTCCTCGAGGAATACGTGGATGGGATACATCCAGGGAGACATCATACGGATACCCGACTCGATGGTTCTCCATCCGGCGTGCGAATACGAGCCGTGGCCGTTTGCAACGTCGGCAATCGGGAATTCCTCCTGATCGATCCAGGATTCGATGAGCTTCTCAAAGGCGCGAACGTATTTTTCGTCTTTGGTGATCTGATATGCCTTTGCGAGCACCGGGAACTCGGGATGGCGGTTCAGCTGCCAAACCCACTCGCCATAGTTATTGGGCGTGCGGTTGGTTACCCAGTCCATCTCAAGGTTTTTGAACTGATATGCATAGCCCGTGGGCGCAAACCAACCGTCAAGAATACGGTCTGCATCCGCAATAACCTTGGGCTCGCTCTCCTTGGAAACGCCGCGGCCAACGCCGGGAAGACCGAAATATCTGTCATAATCCGTGGTGCGGCGCACATACTCTGCGAACACCTTGGCAGCCCCTGCCGCGTCGCCCTCAAAATAGAGCTTCTTAGCCTCTGCCATTTCGGGAATGGAGAGATTTAAGCAAGCTTTATAAAACTGCTTATCGGTTAACATCATAATGCTTTTCCTCCAAAATGAATTGTATTTTGTAAATAATTGTTTTCTTTATAAAACATTTTCGCCATTTGCGAGGCGCTCTGCTGTTCCCATCGTGGCAAAGGCGGGATCGTTTTTCTCAAAGGTGAATCTCTCGCCATTCGTCAAACAAATGGTGAAGCGATCCTTATCGCAGGAAACAGACGCGATGGGACAAGATGCATCCTTCGCGGGATAGGCAACGGTGATGAAATGCTCCTCGCCGCCCTTTTTCACAAAGCAGGGCGCGGGTGCGGGCAGATGCTCGTGATCCGTTCCTGCCGAGCGAATTTTTTTCCAGCCCATAAAGCGAGGCTCCTTCTCGGCGGTATGCACCTCCATCGGCGCATCACCGATCAGCGTCAGCGTTACGCCGTCGCCATGATCGGCGGTAATGCTATGCTCGGTTTCGGTTGTCGGCTCTGTGCTAAGCTGGAAATGCACCTCATAAAGATGCTCTTTTCCGTCCCGCGGGATAAAATCATCGAGGAGGACGAAGAAGGGCTTTGCGATTCCGAGGCCTTTTTTGAAGAAGATGATCTTTCTGTGATGATCCACCCAAATTTCGACCTCTTTATTTCCGTATCCGAAATCATACACGCCCTCGGCGCACTCGTATATCTCGCCGAAATTCCAACAAAGGTCGGAGGGAATGCGCTCTCTGACACGCTTTTCCTCCTCCGAGGTATCGAAGTTTCTTCTGCGGTACTGCCCGAAGGTATCCACCAACGCGGTGTTATGCCCCAAAGTGGAGCAAAGCATACGGCGCATATCAGAGGTATCGTAATCGTAATTTCCGCCATCTAACAAAAGATTTTTTCCGTAAGCGGAGAGGTTGAAGGAAAGCTTATCCTCGTGCTGATGTCCCCAGCCGTAATGCGCGCTATCGAAAAGCGCAAAGATGGCATCCTGCTCCCAGCTTGTGCGCATCGCGCAGTGGCCGACATACGGCATCGTGACCGAAAGATAGGGCGGAGGTGTTCCCTTTTCCCCCTTCGAAACGAAATAACGGAAGATTTCGTCCTCGGGAAAATAGGTAAGTCCCTGCGAAAGATAACCAAGCATCGATTCAGCCCCTCCGTCATTCAGATCGGGGAGATGGCGGTCGGGCTGGAGAATGCGGATAATAGCGTGATACATCCGATGCACGCAATTCATCATTTTTTCGGGAATCTCGATGCCGTAGGCTCTTGCGCGGTCGATGCACAGAAGATAATCGTGCAGAACGCCGAAGTGATACCCCGTTGTCAGCTCATACTGGAAGCCCTCGGGCCAAAACTGCACGTCGCACTCCGAAACAAAGCGGTCAAAGACGAATTTTTTCCACGCGGCGCTCTTATCATAAAAAGGATAGAAGCAGGCGATATTGAGAAAGCCCGTCAGCTCAATGATCAGCCAGTTATGGCTGGAGCAATAGTAGCGCAGCTGGAAGGCGTGCTCCCAGATAGACTTGAAGATCTTAACGATCAAGGCATCCGATAAAAATCCTTCTCTCAGGAAGAGATGGATCGGATTCGGCCAGGGAGAGATCATTCGTATACCTGTTTCGATCGTGCGCCAGCCCGTGTGCGAATAGGAATAGTGATAATTGGCAACGTCCGCAATCGGGAACTCCACCTGATCGATCCAGGATTCGATGATCTTCTCGAAGGCATGCACGTACTTTTCATCCTTCGTAACGTAATAGGCCCGCGCAAGAGGCGTGAACTGCTCGTGACGGGAAAGAACCCAAACCCACTCGCAATAATTGTTGGGCGTGTGGTTGGTTTCCCAGTCCATTTCAAGGTTCACGTATTGATGCGCGTAGCCCGTGGGGGCAAACCAGCCCTCGCAGATGCGGTCGCCGCGCTCGATGATCCTTTTCTTATTCTCCTCTTCAAAGCAATGCTCGCCAAAGGCAGACTTCACCGAAGGAAGCGAAAAATAGGTTTCATAATCAATATGGGATCTGACGTAAGCGGCAAAAACCTTTTCCGCCTCGGCTTTTTTGCCTGCGAAGAAGAGATCTCTTGCCTCCTTCATTTCGGGAATGGAGAGATCCAAGGCCGCTTTGTAAAATTGTTTATCTGTCAGCATCATAATTCTCTTCTCCTTTTAATTCAGATCCATCCCCTTTTCAAGACGTTCGGGTGTTGTGTAAGTCTTGAACGCGGGATCGTTTTTATCAAAGGTATATTTCTTTCCATCCTTCATCGTGAGCGCGAAGCTCTCGGCGGTGCAGGAAACGGAAGATATGGGACATTTCTCATCCTTAGCGGGATAGAGAGCCGTTGCGATATAGCCTTCCCTGCCCTTTTCGGAGAAGAAAACTGCGGGTGCGGGATAATGCTCATGCTCGGCGCCGGGAGCGAATTTCTTCTTCCAACCCGTGTAGCGCGGCTCATACTGCGCGGTTTCCACGCTCATTTTTCCGGAGGAAAGAAGGGCGAGCGTTACACCGTTGCCGTGATCGGCGGTGATGCTGTTTTCGGTTTCGGTTGTCGGCTCTGTGCCAAGCTGGAAATGCACCTCGTACAGATGCTCCTTTTCGTCCTTCGGCTTGAAGGCATCAAGAAGAACGAAGAAGGGCTGAGAGCCGCCGATTCCCTTCTTGAAGAAGATCACCTTTCTTTCGTGATCCACGGGGATCAGATCCTCGCCATAGCCAAGGCGATAAGCCGCCTCGCAGCATTCATAATCCTCAGCGAAATTCCATGCAAGGTCGGAGGGGATATGCTCTCTGACACATCTTTCCTCCTCTGCTCTGGAATGCGTTTTTCTGTTATTTTGTCCAAGGGTATCTACCAAGGCGGTGTTATGTCCGTAGGTAGAGCAAAGCATGCGGCGCATCTTGGAGCTATCGTAATCATAGTTTCCGCCATCGACGAGCATATTCTTTCCGTAGGCCGAGAGGTTGAAGGAGAGCTTATCCTCGTGCTGATGTCCCCAGCCGTAGTGCGCGCCGTCAAAGAGCGCGTAGATCGCATCCTTTTCCCAGCCCGTGCGCATTGCGCAGAAGCCCGTGTACGGCAGGGCGGCAGAGAGATAATCGGGTGCTTTTCCCTCTTTTCCGTCAGTCAGGAAATAGCGGAATTCGGGATCGTTCGGATAGAGCCATTCGGCATCCGCGAGGTCACCGCAGAAATCTCTGTCCGTTCCGTCATTGAGATCGGGGATATGGCGGTCCGGGCCGATGATCTTCATCATTGCGCCGTACATCTTACGGACGCTGCTCTTCATCGTTTCGGAAACCTCCATGCCGTAATGCTCCGCAATCGCCATTACGCGCTTATAGTCTCCTATAACAACCATATGATAGCCCGTGGCAAGCTCATACTGCATAAAATCCGCGTGAAGCTGAACGCCGAGCTCCTTATGCAGGCGGTCAAAGATGAATTTGCGCCATTTATCACTACATTCAAAGAAGGGATAGAAGGTTGCGATATGCATAAAGCCGCCGAGCTCAATCGTCAGCCAGTTATGGCTGGAGCAATAGTTTCTGATATGGAAGGCGTGCTCCCAAAGAGATTTGAAGATATCAACGACGAGGCGATCCGGAAGAACACCCTCTTTCATGAATGCATGGATTGGATAATGCCACGGAAGGCGCATACGAACACCGGATTCGATGGTACGCCAACCGACAAAGCATGGGGAATAATGTCCGTTTGCCACATCGGCAATCGGGAACTCCTCCTGCTCAAGCCAGGTGGAGATCAGGGTGATAAAGGTGTTGAGATATTTTTCATCCTTCGTCAGCTCCCAGGCTCTGGCGATATGGGTAAAATTACCGTGACGGGAAAGCTGCCAAACGAACTCGCCGTAGTTATTTTCCGTGGGGTTATAGCTCCAATCGATCTTGGAAAGATCCTCGCAAACATAGGAAACGCCGCAGGAGCTTACGTGGCCGGCGGCGGCGCGATCTGCCGTTGCAATCACCTGCTCATCCGTGCTGTGCTGATAAAAATCCTTTACAAGCTGGAGCGTGAAAAACTTTTCATAGTCAAGATGCTCTCTGACGTACTTTACAAAGTGAGCGTTGGCCTCCTCGCCCTTACCCGCAAGGAAGAGATCATAGCACTCCTGCATTTCGGGAATTCTGCGATCGAGGGCGGCCTTATAAAACTGTTTATCGGTTAAAAGCATATTGTTCTCCTATTATATCAAAGAGGAATCAGCGAAGCGACATTCCCTTTTCAAGACGCTCGGCCGTTCCGATCGTAGCAAATGCGGAATCGTTTTTATCAAAGGTATAAGCCTTTCCGTCTGCCATTGTGATGGTGAAGCTATCCTTATCACAAGCAACGCTTGCAACGGCGCATCCCTCCGAGTCCTTTGCGGGATAAGCAACCGTGGCAACGAATGCCTCTCTTCCCTTTTCCGTGAAGAGAACGGCAGGCGCGGGATTATGCACGATATCCTCGCCCGAATGCCCCTCGATTTTTCTCCATCCCATATAGCGGGGCTCATCCTGACCAACGATGATATTGGCGGGG
>JAZQWS010000031.1:0-6357 GCA_045632465.1 Eubacteriales bacterium | reverse complement strand
ATATTCGCAGGCGAAGCCCTCGGGCTTCACGAAGTCGATCTCTTCAAAGAAGTCGTCAATATTCATATCGCAAGCGACCTCATAGGTATTTTCTCCGGTGGAAAGACATTCGCTGACGATCACGTCGGTATCATCCCAGATGTCACCAACAAGCTCCTCCAGAATATCCTCCATCGTCACGATACCGAGCGTTCCGCCAAACTCGTCGATAACCACGGCGAGGTGCATCTTCTGATCGCGCAGCTTTGCAAGCGCGGCGGGAAGCTTCATCGTTTTATGCAGACGGCATGGCTTCATCAGAAGCGAGCGGATGTTCGGCTTTTCCTCTCCAAGGGTTGCCTTGTAATATCTCGTCAGCGAAAGAACGCCGATGATATTATCAATGCTCTCCTCGTAAACGGGAAGACGGGAATACTGCGCGTTATCGTTCAGCATTCCGGTGATCTTTTCCTCTTCGCTGTCGATATCCAGCGCGGTCATATCGATACGGGGGGTCATGATCTTCTCGATCGTGGTGTCGCGGAAATCCAGCGTGGACTGCAGAAGCTCGCCCTGCTCCTCGTTGATAAGTCCCTCCTCCTCGATCGTGTCAATGATCGTTACGATATCCTCCTCCGTAACGGTGGGATCATCCTCCTTGCGATCCTTGCCCCAGATCTTTCGCAGAACGAAGAGAAGCATCATAACCACGAAAACAAAGGGGCTGAGAATGATGGTGAGAATGCGGGTGGGAATCGCGACGATGCGCACCACGGTGTCAGCATTCTGCTTGGCCATCACCTTGGGAACGATCTCGCCGAAGATCAGGATCACGATCGTTACGAGAATCGTAGCAACCGTAGAAGCAATGGCAACCTGATCGCGGAACAGATTCAGAACAATCAGCGTGACGCAAGTGGAAACGGCGATATTGGCAAGGTTATTACCGATCAGGATCGCCGAAAGCGCGGTGGTAAATTTTTCCGTGATACGGAAAGCAATCTGCGCGGTTTTGCTTCCGCCCTCGGCGGCGCGGCGCAGACGCATCTTATTCGATGTATTAAAAGCAATCTCGGAGGCCGAGAAGTATGCGGAGAGACAGATCATCAAGAAGATAACGAGATATGCCCACCACATGTGAGAAAAATGCTCGGCAAACGTCATGCGCGCACCTCCTCTCGGTTGGCGGCGGGAGTGCCGCCCTCTTCGTCCTCATCCATCAGCTGGATCGTTACCTCGATAGGCTTACCGTCCGAAAGCGTTTTCGGGGTTACTTTCATACCCTCGTAGAAAAACACCTCGTCCTCGCCGGGAAGGCGGCCTATTTTTTCAAGCATAACCGAAAGAAGAGGCTTATGCGCAATCAGCTTCGGCGCTTTGCCGATGCCCATGCGCTCGTAAACGTCGCCGATCAGCATGCGCGTATTCACAATGTATTTATTTCCGCCAAGAGCGCAGAAGTTCTTATCCACGATATCCTCCTCGTCATAGATCTCTCCAACGAGCTCCTCGAGAATATCCTCAATGGTCACAAGACCAACGACGCGCCTGCGCTCATCCTGCACGATCGCCATCTGTATTTTATGCTGGCGCATATGCGTTAAAAGATCGTCGATCTTCGCATTTTCGCGCACAATGTAGGGGGTAGTCATAACGGAACGAACGTTCACGTTTTGTCTTTTTCTATATTCCTTGAGATAGGTACGCACACGGAGAATACCCACGATGCGATCCGAGTTTGCCGCCTTTACGGGCAAGCGCGAATGCACGGTGTTCAAAACCAGGGACAAAACCTCGGCGGGGGGTGCATTGACGGATACGACGTTCATATCCTTTTCCATCGTCATGATCTCCCCAACGGTGGTTTTCGAAAACTCCAGCGCAGACTTGAGCATATCGCTCTGCTCCTCGTCCACAACACCTTCCTCCTCCGCCGTCTCAATGATCTCGGTCAGCTCATCCTCGGTGATTGAGGGCTCAGCTTCCTTTTTGCCGAAAAGACGGGACGCGGTTTCGGATATGAGGTTGAAGAATGCCGCAAGCGGCATAAATATCTTGATCAAAAGGCGGAGCGAGCCCTGCGAAAACAGGGAAAACGACTCGCTTCTGTCGTTTGCAAAGCTCTTCGGGATCATTTCGCTGAAAAGGAAAATAATCACCGTGCTCAGAACCGAGCATATCACAGAAAACTCAAACGACGCAAGATATTCATCGGACTTTGCGAAGCGATCGCGGAAAATATCCGTTGCCAAAATGGTGAAAACCGTTGCGCCCGCAATTTTGGTCACGTTATTTCCGATCAAGAGCGTCGTCAAGGCCTTTTCAAACTTATTCAGTATGGAAAGAACGCCCTTTGCACTCTTTTTGCCTTCGTCTGCCATAGACTTGATTTTGATCTTATTCACGGCTGAGAACGAGGTCTCCGTTGCCGCAAAATAAGCACCTCCGATAACGCAGATAATAAATATTATCCACAAGGGTATACTGTCACTACCCACGAACAATCAGCTCCTTACCTATTTTTTTATATAAATATATTGTATCATTTTTATCGTTGCTTGTCAAGCCCCGCAAAAGAGGTGGCGAGAAACGGTTATTTTTATGCGTTTTTCATCGCGATTTTCACAAAGGATTCGCCGCTTCGCTTGATCTCGTACGTATGAAAATTGCCGTGCGTTTCGTAAAGCGAGAGTGTGCCGCCCGAAAGTGCCTTTGGCACAAGCGATTTTTCCGCGCTCATATAGAAGGTATCCGAAAGACCGAGCGCACCTGCGCCGTCCACCTCGGAAAGATCGATCACGAGATTTCCATCCGCAAAATCGAGCTTGCTCTTCTTGCGATACACCGCCTGCGATGCACAGAAGGCAATATCCTTCGAAAGCATCAGGCCGAAGATCTCTGCCTGCTTTTTAAAATGCTTCGTCCAGGCATCGAGCGTATCCATATTGCGCTTCGGGTTCAGCTGCAAAAAATTCGGCCAATGCGAGCCGTAAATCGCGCGCTCCGCGTGATCAATGCCGTTGTTAAACTCAAAGGAATAGTCCGCCAGCGTTTCGGGGTCAATGCCATAGGCCTCCCAAGGAATCACGCGAGGATTCATCGCCTTATTCACGAAAATAACACCGTCAATGACCTCGCAAAGATTCTTCACCTTGCTCCATTGATTTGCCCAATAGATCATGCCGTATTTTTTCATCATCGCCGTCATATGGCGGTTCTCCTCAATGCCTCCCTGCACGGAGGAGGGAGAGGTAAAGGAGCGGATTTTCTTCTTGAAGCCCCAATCCTCATAGATTTGGAAGAAGGTTTCAATATGGCTCTCAAGATAGGCGTTATCCACAGGAACAAGCCAGGAAGCAGGCGCATATTTCGTCTTATAATCGAGAGATTTCGGATAGGAAAACTCCTGATCCGCAAGGCTGATGCCGTCCTGCCAATAGCCGTGCAAAAGGCCGTGGAAGCCGTATTCGAGATATTCTGCGCTCTCCATCGTATCAAAACAGCGCTCCGCCTCGGCATAATCGATCTTAGACGCCATATCCCAGCCCTGCTCGTCATAGCTTGCATGGGGCATACCGCGCAGGCGGTTTTTCTTATCCCATTCGCCTATGACGAGGGGCGCGTTGATCTTCATTCCAATGGATTTTCCGACGGCGTTGAGCATCGCGTAATCCTCCGCGCAATGCGTTCTCGGCATACCCGTGCGGGAAGGTCCGTCACTGCAACGGATATCGCGGCCGTTAAACCAACCGATATCATCAGTTACAATCTGGAGCGCAACCGGCAAAACGATCTTATCCTGCATACATTTCTCCTTTTGCAAACAAATGTTTGCATTTATACATAAAAAGCATCAAACGCGGAATTGGTATTCGTAAAGCTCCTTGTATTTTCCGTTCTGCATAAGAAGCTCTTCATGCGTGCCGCTCTCCAAAATTCCGCTCTTATCCAGCACCACGATGCGATCCGCCTCCTTGATCGTGGAAAGCCTGTGCGCAACAACAAGAACCGTGCGGCCAACGGAAAGCTTCTCCAGCGCCGCCTGCACTTGCATTTCGGTTGCATTATCCAATGCGGAGGTTGCCTCGTCAAGAATCAAGAGCTTCGGATTTTTCAGGAATACGCGCGCAATGGCAACTCTCTGCTTCTGACCGCCCGAGAGCTTCACACCGCGCTCGCCCACGTGGGTATCCAGCCCATTCGGAAGTGCCATGATATCGTCATAGATATTCGCCTTTTTTGCCGCCTCGGCAATTTCCTCGTCCGTGGCATCCGGCGCACCGTACGCAATATTATCTCTGACCGTGCCGTCAAACAAAAATACGTTCTGCGACACCATGCCGATGTTTTTGCGAAGGAAGGAAAGCGGGATATCGCGGATATTCACGCCATCTAAAAGAATCTCGCCCGCCGAGATATCGTAGAAGCGGGGGATCAAATGGCAAAGCGTGCTTTTTCCGCCACCGGACGGGCCAACGAGCGCCAGCATCTGCCCCTCGGGAATATGGAGCGACAGGTGCGAAAGCACGTCTGCCCTGCCCTCCTCCGTTCCATAATGGAAGGAAACGTCACGGAATGCGATCTCGCCTCGGAAGTTTTCGGGAACTACCGTTCCCTTATCCTCCTCCTCGCGAAGCTCCATGATCTCATAGAAGCGGGAAAATCCGCTCATGCCCTCCTGCAGCTGCTCAAAGAGCGTTGTGAAGCGGCGGATGGGATCCATGAACATACCGATATAGAGAATAAACGCGGTGAATTCGCCCGCATCGATCTTCTTTTGATAGAGGAAAATACCGCCAACGAAAATAACCACGAGATACAAAAGATCCGTCAGAAATTCCATGATCGCATGGTACGAGCCCATGGATTTCATCGCCTCGGAGCGATAGGAAGCAAAGCAGGCATTATCGCGGTTAAACTTTGCGATCTCACTTTCCTCGGCGCGATACGCCTTGGTTTCACGGATGCCCGTGATCGCGTTTTCAAGATTCGCGTTCAAAACGCCGATCTGCTTTTTGGATGCCTTCATCGCCCGCATCATGCGGGTTCTCGAAATCACCGTGACCAGCACGATGATCGGAACGATCGCATACATGATCAGGGCGAGCGGCAGATAAATGCCCGAAAGAATGATGAACGAGCCAATCAGCATCAGAACCGACAAAAACACGTTTTCAGGCCCGTGATGCGCAAGCTCAGAAACGTCAAAAAGGTCGTTCACAAGGCGGGAAAGAAGATCGCCCGTCTTGTTTTCATCGTAATATGAAACGGGAAGCGCTTCGTATTTTAAGAAAAGATCGCGGCGCATATCTCTCTGCATCCGAACGCCAACCACGTGGCCAAGATAGCCAACCACGTAATTGCAAAGAGCCTTCGTTACGTATATGAGAAGCAGGATCGCCGACCAGAAGATCATCGGCGAAAGATCATCCCTATGCGCGTAATCATTGATAATATCTCTTGCGATCGTGGGATAGAAGAGTCCTGCCAGAGCAACGATCAGCGCACAGAACATATCCAGAGCGAAGAGCTTCGTGTGCGGCTTATAGTAGCTTATAAAACGTTTCATCATTTTTTGTACCCATATGTAAATAAAAGTTTTCTTTTATCCTCGAATTCCGGTGCATCGCCGAGTTTTTTTGCAACAAGCAATGCCGCATTCTTTGAAAAGTCAACCTCCCCGTTGTCAACAGCCGCGTGAATCGCGGCGCGCACGTCCTCGCTTTTATAGCCCTTGGAGCAAAGATGGGTTATAATGCGATATGGGCCGAAAAGCTTATGCTCCGCAAGCGAAAAAACCGCGCTCTCCAGCTGCCGCTCCTCCGAAAGAAGCCCCTCCGAAACCATATCCTCCACCGTTTTTGCCGCAATATCGTAAGGAATTCCCTTGCGCAAAAGCTTTTCAAGCAAGCGGCGGCGGCTGTTATCAGCGAAGGAAAGCAAGCTGAGCGCCGCCTTTCTCGCACGGCGGCAGGCATCCTCGCGGCGGATGAGGGCAACGGCATCCTCAGAAAGAGCATCACCGCCGCGCACCTCCCCTATCTCATGATAAAGAGCCTGCCCGACGGTGTATCTCTCCTCAGGATCCGAGAGCCCCAAAACGAATGCGCCCTTTTCCCTTGCAGGGCGGACGAATACTACGTATCTTTGGCTCTCCGTCATGAATTACAGATCGTCTCCCTCGTCAAAATCCTTGATATCGAATTCATCTGCATCCTCAGCGGCTGCATCGGGATCGATCTCGCTATTCTGCATTTTCTCGCGCACGAGCGACTCAAGCTTATCCAGAAGCTCCTTGTCAGTCTCGATGAGCTTTCTCACGTTTTCCTTACCCTGGCCAAGGCGCTGACCTTCAAAATAGAACCATGCGCCGCTCTT
>JAZQWS010000030.1:0-6181 GCA_045632465.1 Eubacteriales bacterium | reverse complement strand
CAAGAGCCGAGAGCATTCCCTTTATAAATCCGAAGTCAAACCCCGAGGCCACCGTGGCGGCAAATTTTGCATTCGGGATCTGCTTTCGGATCTCTTCGGCGGTGATGCCGAAAAGCGCGGCGTATTTTTTCGGATCGGGCTGCTCGGGATACCAGAAATGATCTGCCTCCGGCTCGTTCCAGATTTCAAACAGCTGTACCCTTCCCGCAAAATGGGCGGCGAGCGCAGATACGTATTTTTTCCAAGCCGCGAGGCATTCCTCTCCGAAAAAGAGCGGAACACAGCCAACGCCCGTTTTGTTGGGGATGTCCTTCATGTAGAGAGGATTCCCGTAGCCCACGTTGAACCAAACCTCGATGCCGCGTGCGCGCAGATTGTCTACCACCGCATCCAACCAGGAAAAATCATAAACGCCGCGCAGCTTTTCGCATCTTGCCCAGCCCGTTTGGCATCTTGCGTATTTTACGCCCGTTTTCTGCAAGGGATCATAGCATGGCTCGGGCCTGAAAAGCTCGCGATCGAGGCACTCAAAGCCAATGCTGATTTTGGATTTTTCTATCTCGCTTGAGGCAAACGCCCTGAGATTTCCGATTTTTTTCATATTTCTATTCCTCTGCATTCACAAGCGCCCCTTCAAGAACCGAGCGGCAATAGCTGCATTCCTCGCATTTTTTGTCGCAACGTACGGTTTTCTCCCAAAAGTCCGCAGGAAGTTTCGAGCGGTCGATCACATAGGGAGCAAAGGCGGGGCTGAAGCCGGGCTCGAAAAGATCAAGAAGATTGCCGAAGTAGCGCCGTCTTGCATAGGCATCAATCGCCATACCGGGAAGCGCATGAGAGCGCGTTGCCAGCTTCACCGTATCAATAAGCCCCTCGTAGCGGTCTATATCCTCGGGAAGAATCCAGGTATTTTGCAAAACCGATGGAAAATTTTTCGGATCCTTCAAGTAATTCCAGCAGGCATACGGCAGAAGCTTTATGTTTTTCTGCTTTGCAATCTCGGCCTCGTGGGCCACCATATTGTCATGAAAGATCTGCCCCGAACAATCCCGCATACAGCCGCTGTTTGCCAACATGATAAGCTTTTTCCCCGCAGCATTTGCATAGTCCCGCATCGCACGAAGACGAGCAAGATCGCGATTGCATTCCTTTGCAACGCAAAAGCTGTCAAAGAGATGCGCCATATACTGCATTCCCTTCACGCTTCCGATCTTCATATTCACCGAGGCGCGAAGCTCTATATCGGGATAACTTTCGCGAATCATCGTTGCGATGGCGGGCGAGGCCGTTGTCACCGTTTCGGGCAGAAGGTCCCCGCTTTCCAGATATTCAAGAATAGACAGAACGCGACCGCGCAAAACCTCGCTCATCGCATCCTCTCCATAGCAATTGGCATTGAAAAGAAGATCCAGCCGAATACCGAGATCGCGGATTTTTTTCAACTCGGAAACCAACCGTTCCTGCAAAGTATAGTCAAAATATCCGTCGTAGCCGCCTATAGCGGAACGGCCGCTTTTTTCCCCCACCCATGCAAAATACACCTCTTCTATGGCGGGTGCATAGGTTTTTACTATATCCGAAAAAAGAAATTTCTCGCTATCCTGATATCCTACCGAAAGTTTCAGCATAAGATTCTCCTTAGTCGGCTTCCTTATCATGTTTTTTCGACAATTCGTTTTGTTCTTCCTTGGGCTTTTTTCCCACCTTGGACATTGCGCCGAGCGCGCTGACCGAGGTATTGCCGCCCTCTAAAGGCTCGTAATCCGACCAATCCACGCTCCAGAGCGGCTGACGGCGGAAGGGCTTTTTGAATTTATTCTTCAGAACGCCGCGCTTTTCCAAGGCAATCATGCAGGCACGCGTACAACCCTTGGCACCGCAAACAGCTTGCCCGGTGTTATAAAGATTGGCGGGCTTAAAGTAGAAGGGCGGATGCGAGCCGGGCTTCACGTCATCTCTTCCCTCCTGATACGTACCACGCTCACCCTCGGCACAAAGCTCGCCGCCGCGAAAGGCGATATCACAGGCATCGCAGTCCAGCTCGCCCCACTCCACCTCGTGGCCCGCAAGGGTAACCTTGACGGTCTTGGTCGGGCTGATGGCATGGCCGGGACATTCTCTTACACACGCCATACATTTGTTACAAAGCTTCGGCCCATCATAGATAGGATCGGGCTCAAGCTCCATTTCGGTCAGAATGACGCCAATGCGCACTCTGGGGCCAAATTCGGGGGTGAGGAACATTTTACTGTATCCAATCTCACCAAGTCCCGCAAGATAGGCACAAATGCGCAAATGCAACATAATATCCGGCTGCGGCTTCACTCCATCTACGGATTTGGAATAATGCTCTCTGAGATTTCCGTCGTTGTCGATGCCGCGCCAATCGCTTTGATGGCCGATGGGAATCGCTTCATATCCCTCGTCCTCGATCACGCGACACATATTCATCACCGTCATGGGAATATAGGTGTACGTAAGTCCGCCATAGCCCATGGCCGAATAGTTTGAAAAGAACGTGCCCTCCTCAATGCCTCTGAGCGATCCGCGCATCACACGGAAGGCCATAACGATCATACTCTTTGCCTCAGGCATAATAAAGCGCGGATCCATATTCGGCGGTGCGCCCTCAAAGCGATCCAAGGGGGCAATGCCGCAAAGGTCTGCGCCACAGCGGTAAGCAAGCTCTTTGATTTCTTGTGCGTTCATACCTCTCTCCTTTTATATTTTTAATTTACACAATCATTATATCATCTAAAAAACACACAAGCAATGTTGAAAACAAATATTTTTTAAGCAATTCAAACATTTTTGTTGACAATGCGAAGAAGTGATGATAGAATGAAAAAGGAGGAAAGCGGAATGAACGAAGAATTGAATTATACGATAAAAAACATGCATGCCATTCAGTACGTCCCCTCTATGGTGCGGTTTCACAACAAGGGACGCACGACCTCTGCATTTCTTTATCTGTTAGAGGGGGATTTCCTTTATAAAACGGCAGAGGGCAAAAAAGAAGCCCATCGCGGCGATGTTGTGTATCTACCCATATTTTCGGAATACAGCTATGAGATCGTCAACAAAAAAGCGGAATGCATCTACGTGGAATTTATCCTTGAAGCAGAGTTTGAGGGCAGGCGGCATATAGAGCCGATCTGCACAGCACCCGTTGTTTTCGGGCGCGGTGGCGAAAAGCCTGCCCTACAAGCACTTTTTTCCGAAATTCTCGCGCATTTTCGAACCGAACACTTCATCGCACTTGCCGATCTGCATTGGTTAATCTCTCTGCTTTTGCGAGAGGCCCGACCGGAAAACAACACGCATCTCGGAAAAATCGCCCCCGCCGTGAATTACATCCGAGAAAATTATACACAGAGGATTTACGGCGCACATCTTGCAGAGCTTTGCGGTATCTCCGAGGGGCATATGCGCCGCCTTTTTTCCGAAAAGCTTGGAAATTCCCCCATCGGCTATAAAAACGCGCTCGCGGCACAAGCGGCCTGTACCCTTCTGCGCTTAGACGGCATGAACGTCAGCGAGGTTGCCGCCGCGCTCGGCTATCCTGATGTTTATACCTTCAGCCAGGCATTCAAAAAAGAAATCGGCGTATCTCCAAAAAAATACGCCGAGAGCAGATAATAAAAAGCACGGATGGTTTAACTGAGGAGGATTTTTTCTCTTCCCTTGTATAGCTTGCGATATTCGGAAGGGGGGAGGTTTTTGTATTTTTTAAAGGTGCGATGGAAATAGGAGGGAGAAGAAAATCCCGCGGCGTAGGCGATCTCGGAAAGATTCATATTTCCCGCAAGCATTTCCTCGCTCTTGCAAACACGCACGAAATTGATGAAGTCCCAAAGCGTTGTTCCCGTTGCGTTACGGAAGAGACGGCAAAGATAGCTTTTATTGAGGCACAAAAGCGAAGCACAGCTCTCAAGAGAAAGCTCCTCCGCAAAATGCTCATCAATATATTCAAAAAGCGGAATCAGCTTTTGAAGCTGACCGAAGTCAAAGGCGGCGCGCTCATCTGCGAGAAGGCCGCGGCGGCACAAAATAGAAAGAATGGAATAAATATCCGAGGTAATCTGATAATCCCCCGAAGCGCCCGAATCAGCATCCTGCTCCAGCATTCCCAAAAGCCGCTCGCGCAGAGCCGCATAATCCGCATCCGAGGGGCGAAAGACGAAGGCGGGCGCAACCGTTCGGCAAAGGAGATAGGAAAGATAGCGAAACGAGCCTCGGAAGGTAGAGGGCGCTTTGAACTGCACGAGATGCTGCACCGTTCCGTCCACGAGGCAATGCGTTGCGTGCGGCACGCGGCTATTGAAGAAAATGATGTCTCCCGCGTTCGTAACGTACGAGACGTTTTCCAGCTGATTTTTCATGCTTCCCGCCTCGATCAGCAAAAACTCCAGCTCCGGATGCAGATGCATCGGCGAGCATAAGCCAACGCCGGAGCGGGGCGCACCCTTGGCGCATTTTGCAGGGCGGTTCGGATCCTTATATATAATCTTTTCGTTTTTCATTGTTCATCCCAAAAAAATGAAGATATTTTAAAAAAATGCAGAAAATTGCTCTTGCATCGGGGAATTTTCTGTGTTAATATAAATATAACATACTATAATGAAAAAATCAAGGGATAGGAATTACCAAAATCAAGAAATTTTCCATAAAAGCGGAGAAAAAATCCATTGCATTCCACCCCCCTCCGTGATAAAATGGTTTTTGGAACGTACCCGATTCCCAAAAAGGAGAAAAAACATGAGTGAAGTTAAAAAAAGCGGCATTGATCTCGATGCCTATAAAAAGGATCACGGCGCAGAAACCATTGATATAAACAAAAAAGTGCGCATCGGCATCATCGGAACGGGAGGCATTGCCGAGGCGCATCTGCAAAAATATCTCGAAATGCCCGACGTTGAGATCGTGGCAGGTGCAGACCTCGTGGAAGGCAAGGCTGCGGCATTTTTTGAAAAATACGGCGTTACCGGTGCGAAATGCTTCAAGGATCACAAGGAGCTGATCGATGCGGGACTTTGCGACGCCGTTAGCATCTGCACCTACAACGCAACCCACGCGGAATGCGCGATCTATGCGCTTTCGCACGGCGTGCACGTGCTTCTTGAGAAGCCGATGTGCGTGACGATCGAGGAGGCTGCCGCCATCTGCAAGGCGGAAAAAGCATCCGGGAAAATTCTGACCATCGGCTTCCAGCCCCGCTTTGATGCCAACATGAAGATGGTGAAGGAGATCGTTCAGAGCGGCGCGCTCGGAAAGGTTTATTACATACAGACCGGAGGCGGACGCCGCCACGGTATTCCCGGACGCGAGAGCTTTTTGAAGGCGGACACCGGCGTTACCGGCTCGATGGGCGACATCGGATGCTATTCTCTTGACATGGTGCTGAACGCCCTGGGCTATCCGAAGCCCCTGACCGTTTCCGGCTACACCTCGGACTTCTTCGGCAAGGATCCCGATTATTACACATCGGACGGCAAGCCTGCAAAATATGCCGAGATCTTCGGCGTTGACGATTTCAGCGCGGCCTTTATCCGCCTGGAGGGTGGCATCATCCTCGACTACCGCATTGCCTGGGCGATGCATCTCGACTCTCCCGGCGACACCATCATTATGGGAACAAAGGGAAGCCTCCGCATTCCCGCCACCGAGTGCTGGAACGGATCGATCGGCGGGCCGCTGAAGCTGTATCAAAGAATCGCCGGAAAGGACGTTTGCACCGAGTTTCCCATGGCGGCTCCCAACAAGCATGACAACTTCTATCTGAAGGTTCGCTCCTTCCTGGATGCCGTGAAGAACGGCACAAGCGCGCCCGTTCCCACCTCGGAGATCATCATCAACCAAGCAATCATCGATGCGGTGCACAGATCCGCAAGACTCGGCCGCGAGGTTGAGGTTTCAATCCCCGAAATCTGATTTTTTAATAAAAAGTCAATATAGTGCAGATATTGGGCAATTTTTTAGTTGAAAAAAGCAATTTCTTGTGTTAATATAAATATAGTATCATTAAAATAATCCAAATTTAGGAGGATTCAAAAATGGCAAGCAAAGTAAATCTCGATGCCTTCAAGGACGATCACAGCGTTCAGGTAATCGATGCAAACAAAAAGGTTAGAGTCGGTATCATCGGAACCGGATGGATCGCCGGCGCTCATATTCAGAAATA
>JAZQWS010000029.1:0-4939 GCA_045632465.1 Eubacteriales bacterium | reverse complement strand
CGGCTCGGGCGCGGCGATTCTTTACGGACTTGGCATTTTGGTTGCCTTTATCGTTGGCAATCCGCCCGTGGCGCTGGCGGCGGAAGCCCCCTTCTGCTCCGGAGGCATGATTTTAGCACTTGTGACACTCGGAAAAACGCTGGAGGGGCGCGCTAAGGATAAGACGGCAGATGCCATCCGCGCGCTTTCTGCGCTTACCCCCGACACGGCGCACGTGCTGATGGGGGGCGAAGAGCAGATGATCCGCACGGCAGAGCTCACTCTCGCGCATACGCTGATCCTCAAGGCAGGCGACCGCATTCCCTGCGATGCGAAAATCTCGGAGGGACATCTTTCCGTGGATGAATCCGCACTGACGGGAGAGAGCCTTCCCATCGAAAAGAGCGAGGGGGGCAGCGTTTCCGCCGGATGCACCGTGATGGACGGCTATGCAAGACTTACGCCCACGGAGATCGGAGAGAGCACGTCGCTTGCAAAAACCATCCGCATGGTCAGCGAGGCGGCGGCGACCAAAGCGCCGATCGCAAAAACAGCGGATCGTATCAGCGGCGTTTTCGTTCCCTCCGTGATGGCAATCGCGCTGATCACGCTTCTCATCCATTTGCTTCTTGCGCGCGGCTTCGGAAACGCGCTTCACCACGCGATCAGCGTTCTCGTTATTTCCTGCCCCTGCGCGCTCGGACTTGCTACGCCGACGGCGATCATTGCGGCGATGGGAAGAGGTGCGCAGATGGGCATTCTCATCAAAAGCGCAGAGGCCTTAGAGGCCGTTGGCCGCATAGAGAGGGTTGTTTTTGACAAAACCGGCACACTCACAGAGGGCAAAATGCGCGTTCTTGATTTCGCTCTCGCAAACGAAACGGACAAGGAAACGCTTTTTGCCGTGGCACACGGCATAGAAAACGGATCGGCGCATCCATTGGCAAGCGCGATCGCGGATTACACCGCGGGAGCAAGCCCGATACAGATCGACAAGCTTTCGGTTATGGCGGGCAAGGGGCTTTTTGCTAAAAGCGGAAAGGCAAGCTATGCGGCCGGCAATCTCGGACTTATGGAGGACTCGGAGATCGAGACGGATGAAATCAAGGCCTTTGTGACCGAATACGAGGCGCAGGGTGCGGCGATCATTTATATTGCCGAGGCAGACGGACTTCTTGGCGCATTCGCCATTGCGGATACGCCAAGGGAGGATGCAAGGGCTACCGTTTCGGCACTTGCCGAGATGGGCATTTCTGTCTCGATGCTGACAGGAGATGCAAAAGCACCCGCAAGCAAGATTGCGAATGCGCTCGGCATTACGGATTACCGTTTCTCTTTAACGCCCGAGGATAAGGGCAAGGCCATCCAAGAAATGGAGAGCACAAAGCACGTTGCCATGGTTGGCGACGGAATCAACGATTGTCTGCCGCTCGTGCAGGCCACGGTTGGCATTGCGATCGGCTCAGGCAGTGACGTTGCGATCGAGAGCGCTGACGTGATCATTCGCGGCGAAAAAACGACGGACGTGCTTAAGCTTCTGAGGCTCGGACGGCTGACACTCCGAAAGATCAAGCAAAATCTTTTCTGGGCGCTGATCTACAACTGCATTTGCATTCCTGCGGCGGCAGGCGCACTCCTTCCGCTCGGTATTTCCCTCTCCCCGATGACAGCATCCATCGCGATGGCATTCTCCTCGCTGACAGTGGTTTGCAATGCGCTGACGATCGGTCTTTTTGAAAAAAGAAAAAACTCCATTTAATAGAAAAAGGGTACGGAATTTGACTCGACGTAAGCCGAGCCCAATCCCGTACCTTTTTTATATAATTTAGCGTGCTCTTCCCATCCTGCGCATACAAGAAAGGAATTCCTCAAACGTGATTTCGCCGCCACGCTCTTGGATGAAAAATGCATCCCACGGATCCGGATACTGCTCGATTAAGAAGAAGCGAAATCCATCGGATTCCTTATCGGCATAAATTTCAATCATCGTCATATGCCAAAGATCAACATCATCCGGGCAAACACGATCAACAATATCCTTAATGCAAATCAATTTGTAGATTTTGTTGGATACACGTTTTTTAGTTTCCTCAAGGTCACCCATCTTATCGAGCTCCGAAAGAAAATTTTCCCAAAACAGATTCTCTCCCTCCGGGCTTGTCACTCTGTAATGAAAACGGGTGTTTTTATACGTAATCGGCCCGATTTTAAGCGCATCCGATATATATGGCAAAAAGCATTCCAGCGGCGTTGGCGCAATTTCGCGCGCGGGAATCGGTACACTCGCCGACTTTTGCACAGCCGCTACCGCGGGCGCTTTTGGTGCCTGCTTTTTTTGCTCGGCAGCCTTTTGCTTCTCAAGCCTTTCCATCGCAGCTTTGCACTTTCGGCTTGACGAGGCACATTTTGCACAATAGCGATGCGAGAGAATCCAATGCGTTTCGCTCTCGGATATTTCCCTTTTGCACATAGCACAGGTATGCACGCCGTTTTTCTCTTCGATCGGAGAAGCCGACTTTTCTCTTTTCAAGATATCAAAAAAGCCCATATAGGATCTCCCTATTAAAAAAAGTGAGAAAGCCACAAGCAAACGATTGTGGCTTTCTTTGAATCAAGCAATTTAAAATTATTTCTTGCAAGCGGCCTTTACGCTATCAAACATCTCGGTTATCTCTGCCTCGGGCTCTGCTGTTAAGAGAGAGGTGATGATGATGGCGGCGAGGCTGACGATGAATGCGGGAAGAAGCTCATAGATATCAAGGAAGGTGCCTGCGCAAGCCACGCGAACAACGAACTTCCAGATAAATACAACGGCAGTACCGCTTACCATACCTGCGAGAGCGCCCCACTTATTGGCTCTGCGCCAGAAGAGCGCGCACAGAACTACGGGACCGAATGCGGCACCGAAGCCTGCCCATGCAAAGGATACGATGCGGAAAATAGAAGCATCGGGATCCATGGCAAGGAAAATAGCGATAATGGAGATTGCAATTACGGTCAAACGAGCGAGCCACATCTGCCACTGATTGCTGATATTCTTCCAAACGAAGCGCTTCACGATATTCTCGGAAACGGCAGAGGATGCGGCAAGAAGCTGAGAATCCGCGGTGGACATCGTGGATGCAAGGATACCGGAGAGGATGAGACCTGCAATGATCGCGGCAAAGCTATCCAGCTCTGCGATTGCCTGCGCGAAATAGATTACGATACGCTCGGCATCAAAGCCCTCGGCCTTATTGCCGGCAAGATCGATCCAGCCCTCGGAAAGGATGAAATTCAGACCGATCACGCCGATGCAGATCGCGATCGCCATGGAGATAACAACCCAAACGGAGGCAACGCGACGGGAGAGCTTCAGCTTCGAGGAATCCTCGATGGCCATAAAGCGGAGGAGGATATGCGGCATACCGAAGTATCCGAGACCCCAAGCAAGCGTGGAAACGATAGGAAGGAAGCCATACGATCCATCCGTTCCGACAAGGGAGAAATACTTTCCGAGATCCATGCCCTCGATCGAGAGGATGGAATCCTTGATCGCGCCGAGGCCGCCTGCGCTTTCAAGGCCGAAGCAGATGATAACGAAGAGCGCGAAGGTCATAACGATAGACTGAACAAAGTCTGTTTGAGAAGCGGCAAGGAAGCCACCCGCAACGGTGTATGCGATAACAACGATCGCGCCGATGATCATAACCAGCACATAATCGACACCGAACAGCGTGTTAAAGAGCTTTCCGATCGCGGAGAAGCCGGATGCCGTATAAGGAACAAAGAACACAACGATGAAGAGGGCTGCAGCCGCCGTCAGAATTCCCTTCTTATCACCAAAACGAGCCGAGAAGAAGTCCGGAAGCGTGGCGGAATTCGTTTTTTCCGTATAGATACGGATGGGCTTAGCAACGATCAGCCAGTTGATATACGTACCGATGGCAAGACCAACCGCCGTCCAAACCGCCTCTGCAAAGCCGCCGGGATAGATAATGCCCGAAATAAGGGCAACGCCCGGAAGGCCCATCAGGAGCCAGGAGGACATATCGGAGGCCTCCGCGCTCATCGCCGTTACAAGCGGGCCGAGCTTTCTGCCGCCGAGATAGAAATCATCACTCGATTTATTCTTCTTTGAGCAACGAATACCGATGTAAAGCATCATTCCCATGTATATGAGAATTGCGAGTATCATCATTGTATACTTCATGATAATCTTTCCTTTCTTTTTGCGAAAAATAAAATATGAAAAAATTGTAACACAATTCTTTCAAAAAGTCAAGCCTTGCGGGAAAAATAAAATATATTTAAGAGAAAATGACGGATTATTTTCCTTTTCTTGCAAAAAAAGAACGCCCCTCGGAGCATTTTCGCGCGCCGAGGGGATATTCCGAAAATCGGGGACGCCGATCCCTACCGCGAAGGCAGAAAGCGGCGATTTATGCCGTCCGAAAAAGCATATGATAAGCGAGGGATTTTCAAGCAGAAACCGTTGGCTGACGACCGACGGCGTAGATCGCTACGTCGAGGGAGATTTTTTCGGACAGTCGGGGACGCCTGTCCCTACGGTGAAGGGAGATTTTTCGGACAGTCGGGGACGCCTGTCCCTACGTTGGAGGGACATTTCCCGGACAGTCGGGGACGCCTGTCCCTACGTTGGAGGGAGATTTCCCGGACAGTCGGGGACGCCTGTCCCTACGGTGAAGGTGGAAACGGCGATTTATGCCGAAAATCACCGTTTAGCCAAAGTAAGGCAAACGAGGGATGCCCAGCTTATTGCGATGATAACGGTCGAAGAGGAAGAGGTCAAACGCCTCGTGGATCTCCATTTCTCTGCCCGAAAGCTCATCCATAAATGCAAGATAAAGCTTTCTCGCTTCTTCGATATTGCCAAGCGCGCCCGTGTGGTAAATCTTCGCAACGTTTTCAACGATGAAGGTATGAAGGCGGATCGTAGCCATGTCGTTCTGTGGGCCAA
>JAZQWS010000028.1:0-21287 GCA_045632465.1 Eubacteriales bacterium | reverse complement strand
CTTAGCACTTTGGATCTGCCCGGTTATATCCCCATCTTCTTCGCGGCGCACGAGACAAATCGCGGCCTTTTCAAAAATGATCTCGGGGGAGCGCCAGGTTGGCAAAGAGAGAAACATATCCGTTCCGCAAAGGAAATAGAGATCTCTTCCCTCTTGGCTGAGATGCGTTAAGGTTTCGGCGGTATAGCTTCTGCCGCCGCGACGGATCTCCATGTCCGAGATCTCGACGTTTGGAATATGACCGAAAGCAAGCCTTGCCATTTCGAGGCGCTGATCTGCCGTGGCACCGCCATCCAACTCCTTATGCGGGGGCAGATTATCGACGATCACCATAAAGCGATCCGGGGAAAGAGACGCACTCAGCGCCTCGGCGGCGCGCACGTGCCCGATATGCGGCGGGCTGAACGTGCCTCCGTATATCGCTATAATTTCCCTTTTCATCACGGAAGCTCGATTCTCTGTTTTTTCTCGGATCTGCGGTAAAGGATGATCTTCGTTCCGATCGTTCCCGCAACGTCGGCTCCGATGGCGGCGGCAATTTCGTCTGCCGCTTCTCTTGCGGTGTAGCCGCTGTTTTCAAGAACACGGATCTTGATCAGCTCGCGCGCCTCCAGGGCGTTGGAAAGCTGGGTGCAAAGCTCCTCGCCGACACCGCCCTTTCCAATCTGAAAGATCGTGTCCATATTCTGCGCGAGAGAGCGCAGATAGGCTCTTTGTTTACTGTTTAACACGTTTTATAATTCCTTTTTCTTTTTAGATGGCAGGCGCTCGGAATCATTCCGTTTCAAAAAGCGCACCTGCAAATTCCGCTGCATTGAAGGGCTTCATATCCTCTATCTGCTCGCCGACACCGATAAATTTCACGGGAATGCCAAGCTCCTGCTTGATCGAGAAGATGATGCCGCCCTTTGCCGTTCCGTCAAGCTTCGTAAGAACGAGGCCGGTGATATCTGCCGCGCCCTTGAATTCCTTAGCCTGGATCACGGCGTTTTGTCCCGTTGTGGCATCCAGAACGAGAAGCGTTTCTCTATCGGCATCCGGCAATTCTCTGCCGATCACGCGATTGATCTTTGCAAGCTCGTCCATAAGATTTTTCTTATTATGAAGTCTTCCTGCGGTATCAATGATCAGAACGTCTGCCGAACGGCTCTTGGCCGCGCTGATGGCATCGTATACCACGGATGCGGGATCTGCGCCCGCGCCCTGACGCACGAGGTCTACGCCTGCTCTGTCACACCAAACGGCCAGCTGCTCTGCGGCGGCGGCACGGAAGGTATCTGCGGCGGCAACGACAACGCGCTTTTTCTGACTCTTCAGCTCTGCGGCGATCTTTCCGATGGAGGTGGTTTTACCAACACCGTTAACACCGATCACAAGGATGACGGAGGGCTTCGTGGTAAGATGCAGAGGCTCATGCTCGCCGAGCATTTCCTTCAGATTCTCAAAAAGAAGCGTTTTGATCTCCGAAGGCTCCTTCAGGCGCCCGTCTTTTACGGCATCGCGAAGATTATCCAAGATCTCCTCCGTGGTTTGCACACCGAGATCGGCGGAGATCAGAAGCTCCTCCAGCTCGTCAAAAAGATCCTCATCGATCTTATGAAAGGACTTGAAAAGATTATCTATTTTTCCGACGATGGCGTTTTTGGTCTTCATTAGACCGTTTTTCAGTTTCTCAAAGAACCCCATCCAAAATCTCCTTTTGTTTTCCTTCAATTTCGTTTACATTCAGCTCGATCGCCTGAGAAATATCGCGCTGAGGCATGGTTACACCGTACAGACGGTCACCGATTTCCATCGTTCCTCGACGGTGGGTGATCAGAATGAACTGCGTATCCTTTTCCATCTTCTTGATGTATTCACCGAAGCGGAATACGTTTACCTCATCGAGAGCCGCCTCAATCTCGTCCAGAATACAGAACGGCGAGGGGTTTACCTTCAGGATCGCGAACAGGAGGGCGATCGCCACGAAGGACTGCTCGCCTCCCGAGAGAAGCGACATACTTCCAACGGCCTTGCCGGGAGGCTGCGCCGTGATCTCGATGCCCGAGGTCAGAACATCATCCGGCTCGGTGAGCGAGAGCGATGCGGTTCCGCCGCCGAAGAGCTCCTTGAAGGTGGTTCCGAAATGGCGGTTGATGTTTTCAAAGGCGGTGACGAAGCTATCGCGCATATCGGTTTCCAGCCTTGCGATGATCTGGATCAACTCATCATGCGACTTCGTCAGGTCTATGTACTGCGTATTGAGCGCATCGTATGCCGATTTTTCATCCGCATACTGCTCGATGGCGGCAGGATCAAAGTGTCCGATCGAGCGCAGCTTATGGCGAAGAGAGGTCTGATTTGCGGCAAAATCCGCGCGGTTTTCCTCGGTTACGGGAGGATAATTCAGCGCAACGGCCTGCTCGTAGGTCAGATTGTAATCATCCCAAAGCACCGAGCCGAGCTTATCTCTGTTTTCCTCCAGGCGCATAAGGTTGTTTTCCGAGCGGAGCGATGCTTCCATGAACGCCTCGCGCGAGGAGGTTTTCTCCTTAATGAGGCCGCGCAGATCGTTCATTGCCTTATCGTAGGTATCGCCGCCGGTTTCCAGATCCTTACGCTTTTTCTCAAGCTCGCGGATCTGTGCTTCCAGCGCCTCATGCTCTTCTTTACGAAGCGCCTTGGTTTTATCCATATTTTCGCTCTTATCGCGAAGCTCTTCGATGCGCTCGCGCTGAGAAGCCTTTTCCGCTTCCAGCTCGGCAAGACGCTCACGAAGGGATTCAAGGAGCTGCTTTGCACCGTCGATATCCTTATTCGCCTCTACGATGGCAACGTATTCATCCGCCGCCTTTGCCGCGATCTCATCGTTTTTCTCATCGAGAACGCCCATTTCCGCCGCGCGCTTTTCACGGAAGGCACGAAGCCCCTCGGCGCGCTCGCAAGCGGCCTTATATTGCGCATCCAGAGCGCGGAGCTCCTCCTCTGCCTTGGACTGCTGTCCCTCCAGGTTATGATAATCGAAGCGAAGCTTCTCGATCATATTGCGGTTGGCAGAGAGGTTTGCATTGGCAGTATCCAATGCGGCAAACTGGCTTCTCGACAGCGTGAGAAGCAATTCCTTTTCCTGCGCCGCATCCTTCACAGACTCGGAAAGCGAGGTGCGCTCGGAATCGAGCTTTGCGATCTCGCGCTTTCTTTCCGCAATGGTGCGGTTATATTTTTCCGCCTGCTCACGCAGAGCGGCGATTTCGCTCATACGGCTGAGCAGACCGCTATCTCTCTTGGCACTACCACCCGTGAACGCACCGCCCGCGTTGATGACCTGACCATCCAGCGTTACGAGCTTCACACGGTAACGAATCTTCTTTGCGGCGGCAGACGCATTATCGATCGTATCGAAAACGACAACGCGAAGCAGAAGCCATTCGATGATGGAGCGGTATTTTGGATCGAAGTTTACGAGCTCGTCTCCTCTGCCAACGTAACCCGGCATAGACTTCGTCATACGGATCTCATCGGTTTCGGTGGCGGGCTTGATCGCGGTGATCGGATAGAAGGTGGCTCTTCCCGCGTTGGCATATTTCAGCGCGTTGATGGCCGCCTTTGCGGTTTCCTCATTGTCAACAACAATATTCTGCAAGCTTGCACCGAGCGCCGTATCAATCGCGGTAATATATTTTTCGTCCACGTGGATCAAGGAGGAAAGCGGGCCATGGATCTCTCCTGCGCCGCGAATGCCGCCCTCTCGATATTTGCGCATAACGAACTTGACACTCTCGGCAAAGCCCTCAAAGGATTCGTTCATTCGCTGGAGGGCATCCGCCTTATGAAGAAGCGCCTCACTCTTGGGAATCAAGTCATTTACAACCGAAAGATGCGATTCCTTCTCCTCGGCGATCTTTTCAAGTCTATCATTCCCCTGCTGAAGGATCTCGTCCTTCTCGGTGATCTTCGCCTTGAAGCCTGCGGCATTTGCCTCGCACTTCTCTGCCTCTGCGATGAGCGTTTCGCCCTCCTTCTCATATGCGGCGATCTGCTCCTCGATATCCTTGGAGCGCGTTCCGTCATTGATCTTGGAGTTGGAAAGCACGTTGATGCGCACGTTCAGATCCTGCGCGGCGTTATCCTCAACAGTCAGCTCATCCAGAGCCTCCTGCAGCTCTCTCTGCATTTCCTCGATCGCCTTCTGGAGTTTGCTCTGCTCGGCAAGATATTCCAGACGGATATCCATATGCTTTTTGAGCGTTTGCGAGAAGGATTCGATCTTTCTCTCATATTCCGCGCCCTGCTGCTCAAGACCCATCTGCTGACGGGAAAGATCGCCCATACGGATCTTGCATTGCTCGATCATTTCCAGGTTGTGCGCAAACTCGGTGTTCTGCACGTCCATCGCCGAATCCAACTGATGGAGGCGACGGTTGGCATCCTGAATATCATCAAAAACGCGCTGAGACCGGATCTTGTTTTCCTGCGATTTATTGTAAAGGGTATCTGCCTGCGCTTCAAGGTCGGCAATGACATTATCGATGATCTCAAGCTCGTTTTTCGAAAGCTTGAAGGCCTTGGTTGCCTCCTCGATATCCTCGCGGATCTTCTTCGTATCAAACAGCCAGAGCGCAACGTCTACCGCCTTCTTTTCTTCAAAAACGGCGAGACCGCGGCGCGCCTTCTCCGCATCCTTCTCGAGCGGGCCGAGGCGGCTTTCCTTCTCTACAAGAATATCTCTGACACGGTCCAGGTTTTCCTGCGTGCTTTTCAGCTTTCGCTCGGATTCCTCCTTGCGGTTACGGTATTTTGCGATACCTGCCGCTTCCTCGAAGATATTACGGCGCTCATCGCTCTTCTTCGAGATGATCTCCGCAATCTTACCCTGACCGATGATGGAATAACCCTCACGGCCGACACCCGTATTCATAAAGAGCTCGTAAATATCACGCAGACGCTTCGGCTCCTTATTGATCAGATATTCACTTTCTCCCGTGCGGTAATAGCGACGGGTAACGGAAACCTCGTCATAATCCGACTCAAGGCGGTTTTCCTTATCCGAGTTGTCGAAAACAACGGTTACCTCCGCGAATCCCATCGGGCGGCGCGCCTCCGTTCCGCCGAAGATAACATCCGTCATCTTCGTTCCGCGGATATTACGGCTGGAAAGCTCACCGAGAACCCAACGCATGGCATCCGAGATATTGGATTTTCCGCTTCCGTTCGGACCGACGATTACCGTTGCTCCGTGCTCAAAGGTCAACGTGGTTCGGTTGGGAAAGGATTTGAAGCCGTGAAGTTCCAAGGATTTTAAGTACATACCCTTTTCCTTTCTTCTGTCTTTATCAAAACGTCACCCTTGGAAAGTGCTTCGCTCTCCGAAACGATCACGCGGGAGAAGCCGAAGCTTTCGCAAAAATAACGCTTGTTTGTTTGGTGCTGCCCCACGGCCGCCGAGGTTTGTCCCTTAGCAACCAAAACACGCAGGATCGGGGCTTTTTTCTCCCCCTCCAACAGGGCGAGAATCCTGCGCCTATATATTTCACTTTCCACAAGCTCACCGAGCGCACTGTGCGCCGGGCCTGCGAAAACGTATTTTTCATCGCTTAACGCCTCGGTGGCATGAAGGCCGATGCGAAGCAGAGGCACGTTATGCGCGCGGAAGATCTCCACGGCATCTGCCGTGCGAGTGACAGCATCCGCGAGCGAGAGCGGCTGATATTCGCCGCGCTCTGCCATATGGCAAAGCGGGGTTTCTTTGAAAACAACGGTGGGATAGACTCTCGCGCCCTTCGCGCCGAGCGAACAGATGACCTTTGCGGTTTCTTTTTCGCTTGCGGGCGATGCAGACGGGAGGCCGATCATCATCTGACCAACGAAATCAAAGCCTCTTTTCACGAGCATTTCCGCGGCGCGCAAACTCTCTTTCGCCGTGTGACCGCGGCGGCAGGCGGAAAGCACCGCGTTATCCATGCTTTGGATGCCGAGCTCCACGGTTTTCATGCCGTGAGCGGACAGGATATCCAAAATCTCATCGCTTATATAATCCGGACGGGTGGAGCATCTGAGAAATGCGACCGCTCCGTTTTTAATATATTTTTGCGCGCGAGAGAGGATTTCGATCATCAGGGAGCGATCGATTCCCGTGAACGAACCGCCGAAAAAGGCGATTTCCACAACAGAATCCTTCTCTGCCGTGGCAAGCGAGGCTTCGATCGTTTTTTCCATATCCGCAAGGCAGAAGCCGCCGCTTCCGCTGATGGAATGCTGATTGCAAAAGCTACACTGATGGGGGCATCCGAGATGCGGAACGAAAATCGGGATATTGATATGGCGGCTCATGCTTTTATGCCAAACAGCGCGAGTGCCGCGGCCGCCGCCTGCATCTCCGCATCCTTTTTACTGCCGGCGCTTCCGCGACCGACGGTATTGTTATTGATCTTTGCAATGACCGTGAACAACTTATCGTGATCCGGGCCGTCCTCGCGCTCGATCTCATACGTAAGCTCGGATGCGCCATCCTGCTCCACAAGCTGTTGCAGGCGGGTTTTTGCATCCTCGATGGGGGCGCGGGAGAGCGGAATATGCGAGATGAGAAGCGATAGGATCACCTCGCGGGAGCGCTCCGCATCGTCAAGATACATCGCTCCGAACACCGCCTCCATCGCATCCGCGAGTATTTTCGGGCGCGTGCGGCAGGCATTCGCCTCCTCACCGTTTCCGAGATGAAGAAATTCACCGAGGGAGAGAGAAAGCGCGATCTCGGAAAGCGTTTTCGTGCAAACGAGGTGGCGGCGCACCATCGTCAGATCCCCTTCCGCAAAGTCCTTATTTTCGAGATAGAGATAATGCGAGATCACGATCTGCAGCACGGCATCGCCGAGAAACTCCAGACGCTCGTTTGAGGGAAGGTGAATCCCCCTCGCCTCGCATTCGTTTGCATACGAGGCATGCGTCAGGGCGTTTTCAAGCAGGGACGGATCGGAAAACCGATAGCCAATCTTCTCTTCCAGAAGAGAGAGGGCTTTTCCAATTGCCATGGGCAGGCCTCCTTTCATGCATTTTCGATATTATTTTAGTTTCCGTAAAGCTTCTCGGCATCGGCCAGAAGCTTCTTATCATCATAATCCTCGGCAAATGCCGTGATATCCTCGTTGATACCGCCCTCCACGAAGGAAATGGCCTGACGAACGGCGTTTTTTATGGCATTGGCATCCGAAGAGCCGTGCGCCTTGATAACCGGACGGCTGATGCCGAGAAGCGGCGCACCGCCATGCTCGGAGGCATCGAAGCGATGCTTCATATCGCGGATCTTGTCCTTCATCGTCAAGGCGGAAACCTTGGTGGCGAGGTTGGTATAGAAAACGTCCTTCAGGGTGTGGAGCATGAATTTACCCATGCCCTCCACGCTCTTGAGAAGGATATTTCCCGTGAAGCCATCGGTTACGAGAACGTCGCAGACATTGAAGGGCAACGCCTTGGACTCCACGTTTCCGACAAAATTCAAGCCGCTCTCGGAAAGAAGCTGGAAGGACTCTACTTGCAGAGCATTTCCCTTATTATACTCCGTTCCGTTATTGAGCTGGCCGACACGGGGACGGTCGATCTCGTAGATACGCTCCATATATTTTGCGCCCATGAAAGCGAACTGACAGATATTATCCGAGGTGACGGTGAGATTTGCACCTGCGTCGATCAGCAGGATCGGATTATCCAGGGGCAGAACCGTTGCGATCGCGGCGCGGTTGATACCCTTGATGCGCTTTACGATCAGGGTTGCGCCCGTAATGAGCGCGCCGGTGTTACCCGCGCTTACGAAGGCATCGCCATCGCCCTGGCTGAGCTGCTTGAGTCCTACGCTCATCGAGGAATCGCGCTTCTCTCTGACAACGGCGAGAGGCTTATCCTCCATCGTGATGACGGAGGGAGCATGGAGGATCTCGATTCCCTCCACGGAGATATTATTTTTAACGCAGACGTCGGAAATTACGTTTTCATCTCCAACGAGCACAAGCTGATGCTCGGGGTAGGCTTGCGCGGCCATGGACGCGCCCTTTATGATTTCAAGGGGTGCGTTATCACCGCTCATTGCATCCAACAGGATCTTCATCGGTTGGTTCCAAAAAACAGAGGGGCTCGTCAAAAAGAGCCAGCGAACGCTCGGCATACGCGGCGTTTCTGTTTTTCTTTCCTCCTTTCACTTTTTTATCGAGAGGCTCAATGATGCCGAAGTTGGCATTCATGGGCTGGAAGTTTTTGCTGACGCCGCCGTCTCTTACGTAATGCGCCAAAGCGCCGATTACGGTTTTGCGCGAAAAAACGGCGCGGGGCTTCCCGAGTGCGGCGAGCGCCGCGTTCATTCCGGCAACAAAGCCGGATGCCGTGGATTCCACATATCCCTCCACACCCGTCATCTGACCTGCAAAACGCAGGCTTGGACGACGGATCATAGCATACGTTTCATCAAGAAGGCCGGGAGAATTGAGATAAGTATTGCGGTGCATCACACCGTAACGGAAATAAACTGCGTTTTCAAGGCCGGGGATCAATCCGAATACACGCTTCTGCTCTCCGAATGTCAGATGCGTTTGGAAGCCGACGATGTTATACATCGTTCCCTCCTTGTTTTCGCGGCGGAGCTGCACGGTGGCGAAGGCATCCTCTCCCGTTTCGGGAAGCGGGAGACCGACCGGCTTCATTGGGCCGAAGCGCAACGTATCGTATCCGCGGGAAGCCATAACCTCCACGGGCATACACCCCTCAAAGACGGTGAGCTCCTGCTGCTGTTCAAGGTCAAATTCCTTCAGCGGCGCAACCTCCGCGCGCACGAGCGCGTTATAAAAAAGGTCGTATTGCTCCTTCGTCATGGGGCAATTGAGATAATCCGTTGGCTCACCCTTGCCCCAGCGAGAGGCAAAGAAGGCAACAGAGGTATCAATGCTCGAAAAATCCACGATCGGTGCGGCGGCATCGAAGAAATGAAGCCCCTCCGCACCCGTGATACGGCGGATATCCTCCGCGAGTGCATCCGAGGTGAGAGGGCCGGAGGCAACGACAACGATGCCCTCCTCCGGGATTTTATCCACTTCCTCATAATGCACGGTGATATTCTCGTGATTCTGAATTTTCTCTGTGATATAAGCGCTGAAGGCCTCGCGATTTACGGCGAGCGCCGAGCCCGCGGGCACCTCGGTGGCATAAGCTGCCTCCATGATCAGCGAGCCGAGCTTGGAAAGCTCCGCCTTCAGAAGGCCGACAGCATTATCCGTTTGATTTGAGCGCAAGGAATTGGAGCAAACAAGCTCTGCAAATCCCTCATGATGATGCGCGGGAGAATATTTCTTCGGCTTCATTTCGTAAAGCTCGACCTTAACGCCAAGCTTTGCCGCCTGCCACGCCGCCTCGCATCCCGCAAGACCTGCGCCTATGATGATGATCTTATTCTCTGCCATCACTCGATTACCGTGCGCTCTTCTTCGCTCTTATAACCGCACTTTTTGTTCTTGCAGATCACGGTGCGGCGGCTCTTACGGTAGAAGAGCATTTCCCCGCAATCGGGGCATTTTTCATCCAAAGGCATATCCCAGGAGGAAAACTCACACTCGGGATACTTCTCACAGCTATAGAAAAGCGTTTTGCTCTTGCCGTGTCTTGCAAAGAGCTTTGAGCCGCAACGGGGACAGGGCGCGGCCAGCTCGGTTACCTTCTGCTTGGTGAAGGTACAGGTAGGATAATTGATGCAGGCAAAGAACGTGCCGAAGCGACCGTTTCTTACCACCATCTCGCCGCCGCAGATCTCGCAGGGGAAGCCCGCAAGCTCCGGCTTTACCTCTTCCTTTTCCACGATGGCGCCGTTTTTATCCACGGCCTTCGTATTACGGCAGGTGGGATAATTCGGGCAGGCAAGGAACTTGCCGAAGCGGCCGTTCTTATACACCATCATAGAGCCGCACTTCTCGCAAGGAATATTGCTCTCCTCTGCGGGAAGCTTAACCTCTACCTTAGCGTCTGCCTCGGAGGCCTTCTCAAGCTCCTTGGAGAACTTGCCCCAGAAGCCGGACAGAATGCCGTAGATCGTGTTATCTTTATTTTCAATCGAGTCCAGCTTATCCTCCATATCGGCGGTGAACTCATAGTCGATGATCTCGGGGAAATGCGTGTGCATAAACTCGGTTGTGATCTCGCCGAGAGGCGTTGCAACCAGCACCTTTCCGTCTCTCTTCACGTAACCGCGGGAGATGATGATCTGAATGATCTGCGCATACGTGGAGGGGCGACCGATGCCGTTTTCCTTGAAGAACTTAACGAGGGATGCCTCGGTGTATCTTGCGGGCGGCTCGGTGAAATGCTGCTCGCTCTGCAGATCGCGGCAGGCCAGAACCTGCCCCTCACGGATCTGCGGAAGGCGGGAGAAGTTTACCTCGGAATCCTGCGCAACGTCCTCCTCGGTATTATCGTACACCGACATATAACCGCGGAATTTTACCGTGTAACCACCGGCCTTGAAGATATAGCCGGAGTTTTCAAAGTCAATGGAAACCGTATCCAGCACGGCGGCGGCCATCTGGCTTGCGATGAAGCGCTCCCAGATCAGCTTATAAAGACGGTACTGATCCGAGGAGAGGATCTTACGAACAAGCTTGGGCTGGATCTGCACGTTCGAGGGACGGATCGCCTCGTGCGCATCCTGCGCGCCCTGCTCGGTCTTATAAGCTCTCTGCGCCGTGGGAAGGCAATCCTCACCGTAATTCTCGCGGATAAAAGCGGCCGCGGATTCCTGCGCGGAAACAGAGATTCTCTGCGAGTCGGTACGCATATAGGTGATAAGACCCTGCGTTCCGCCAAATTCCGCACCAAGGTTCAAGCCGTCGTAAAGCTCCTGCGCAACCTTCATGATCTTCTGCGTCTGGAAGCCGAGCTTGCGCGATGCCTCCTGCTGCAGCGTTGCCGTTGTGAAGGGGGGAGCGGGCTGCTTCTGCTTCTCAGCATGGCGCACAGAAACCGCTTTGAAGCTGCCTGCACGAACCTTTTTTTCTATCTCGGACGCCGTTTGCTGATCGGCGATCTTGATCTTTCCGTCCTTGTTACCAAAGAGCTTTACCGCAAGTCCGTCACCATCCTCGGTGGCGAGGTTGGCTTCCACCGTCCAATACTCCTGCGCGGTGAAGGCACGGATCTCCGCTTCTCTCTCAGTGATGATTCTTACGGCCGCAGACTGCACGCGACCGCCGGAAAGACCGCTCTTAATATTCTTCCAAAGAATCGGGCTGAGGCTGAAGCCGATCAGACGGTCCAGAATTCGGCGCGCTTCCTGCGAATTTACAAGATCCTCATTGATCGCGCGAGGATGGCGGATCGCATCCTTTACCGCCGTTTTCGTTACCTCGTTGAAGGTAACGCGGCAGGCCTTATCGGCCGGAATGCCAAGCTGACCCGCGATGTGCCAGGAAATGGCCTCTCCCTCACGGTCAGGGTCCGTTGCGAGGAAGATCTTGCCTGCATTCTTGGCTTCCTTCTTCAGCTCCTTGATCACATCTCCCTTGCCGCGGATATTGATATAATGCGGCGCAAAGCCGTTTTCCACATCAATTCCCAGACTGCTCTTGGGGAGGTCGCGGATATGGCCCTTGGAGGCAATGACCTTATATCCCGAGCCGAGATAGCTCTTGATTGTGTTTGCTTTTGCGGGAGACTCTACAATGACTAAGTTGGACATACTTTGGGGCGGCCGAAACGCGCTTCGGCCTTTCCTTTCTTACGAGAATGTGTTTTATACGTATTCGGCTCTCTGCACACGCTCACCGGGGAGCATGGTCACCAAGCCTTTAATTTCAAGCTTTAAAAGATATTTCATTACCGTTCGGAGCGGGAGCGCATCGCTGCACAGCGATTCAAGCGCACAGGATCCGCTTTTGGGAATGGCATCGAAAACCATTCGCGCCTCAGGATCCATGGCGGAAAGAAGCGCATCGCTCTTGCTTTCACCCTCCTGCAGAGAAAATTCTTCCTCCTCGGGTTCTTCTCTCTTGGCGGGTGGGTTCTTTTTGAAAATACGGGAGGCGAAAAATCCTTTTTCTTTTCCCTTCTCCTTCTCCGCTGATCCGACAAGAGAAAGACGGCGAAGCACGGGCTCCATCTCCACAGCCTCCGAAGCCGCCATAGCGAACGGATTCAGAATACCGAGATAGGAATCCTCCAAATCGCGCACCACGTCATCTGCCGACGTAAGGAGCCTTGCACCGCTTCTCAGCAGAAGATGCGCGGCGGCACTTCCGGGACTGTCTACGTTTCCGGGAAGCGCATAAACGGGACGATTCTGCGCCATTGCGTGCCGCGCGGTGATCATAGCGCCGCTCTGCTCTTTTCCTTCAATCACGAGCGAGGCGGCAGAGAGACCGCTGATCAAGCGGTTTCGCTTCGGGAAATTATATCGATCCGGCGGCGTGCCGGGGGCATACTCGGTCATAATACATCCCGCCTTTACGGTTTCGCGCGCAAGCGTTAGGTGCTCCTCGGGATAGCATACATCGATTCCAGAGCCGAGAAAGGCAACGACGCGCCCCTGCTCGGAAAGCGCACCTGCCATGGCCATGGCATCAATTCCCTTGGCCATACCCGAAACCACCGTTGCGCCTGCGCGGGCAAGATCCGCCGCGATGGTAAACGCACTCTTCTGCCCGTACGGTGACATTTTTCGACTGCCGACAACGGCGATGGGGCAAATTTCGGAAAAGCGCGGAAGCTGACCTCTGTAATAAAGAAGCACGGGCGAGCCGACGATGCCGCGAAGCGACTCGGGATAGGCGGGATCGGAATAGGTCAGGATTCCGACCTTATGGCGCGTGCAAAAATCAAGCACTTCCTTTGCGCCCTCAAG
This sequence comes from Eubacteriales bacterium, assembly GCA_045632465.1. GTDB lineage: Bacteria > Bacillota > Clostridia > Oscillospirales > CAG-272 > UBA1740. Next base: position 8,443 of record JAZQWS010000028.1, on the reverse strand, counting down.
ATCGCGGCGCACAAGGATAGTGTAATCACGGACGCGCTCACCTATACAAGAGGCGATCTCGGCATCCGTTGCCGAAAAGATCCGCTCGGGCGAATCAAACTCGGCGATCAGCTTATCAAACGTTGTGTAACCCGGTGTGCAGGACAAAGACAGCCACACCCAATACAGAAGCGAATCCATACACACCTCCATTTTTTAATCGGCCTTGCTCTGCTCCCACATAAGGATCGCGGCGGCCACCGAAGCATTCAGCGATTCGGTTTTTTCCGAGATCGGAATATAGAGACCGCATTCGCAGGCGGCGCTGACCTCGGGAGAAACGCCGTGCCCTTCGTTTCCGATCACGACGATGGACTCACGATCCAGCGACAGAGATCCGAGCGGGCGCGCATTCTCCGAGAGCTCGGCGGAATACACGTGGCGGCCGACCGCTTTTGCAGCCGAGAGGAAGGAAAGAAAATCCTTCACTACCGTGACTTTAATGCGGAAGAGACTGCCCATCGCGCTTCGCACGGTTTTGGGATTATAGATACTGACGCAATCGTCACTCAAAACCAGGTGCTCGATTCCGAAGGCAACGGCACTGCGGATCACAGAACCGAGATTGCCCGGATCGCGGATGGAAGAGAGCGCCAAAGCACGCTCTCCGGGGGCAAGAAAAAATCCTTCCTTATATATTATATCCTTATTTTGAAAAAAGTCAAGATATTTTATAATAGTTATTACGCCTTGAGGGGCAATTTCCGAAGAAATTTTACAAAAACACTCTTCGCTTACCACGTACAGGCGAGTATTTTCAAATATTTTAGAAGAAAAAACGGAGAGGAGCTCCTTCACGAGCTGCTCTCTTTTGTTCTCACTAATAAAAACGTGCGTTACGGGCAGGCCCGCAACAGCCGCCTCTCTTGCGAGCTTTTCTCCCTCGGCAAGAAAGCATCCGCTTTCCTCTCTTCCCTTTTTCGTTTGGAGAGAGGCTGCCCATTTTACGACCTGATTCTGGCGACTTTTCAGAACCTCGCTTTGTAATATCACGAGAAAAACCTCCTTGGTTTTTTATCATAAAAAGCACAAAAACGCGTGTTTTTGCAAATTATTGTTTGCATTTTGTACTTTTTCTCGAAGCATAAAGAAAGATTCCCGATCGCCGCCATGCGGCAGATCGGGAATCTGAATGCTCATTACAGAGCAGCCTTTGCCTTCTCGCAGAGGGTTGCGAATGCAGCCTTATCAGCAACTGCGATCTCAGCAAGCATCTTGCGGTTGAGATCGATGCCGGCTACCTTGAGACCGTGCATAAGGGTGGAATAATTCATGCCGTTTGCCTTCGCCTGAGCGGAGATACGAGCGATCCAAAGAGAACGGAAATCTCTCTTCTTCAGCTTACGGCCTGCGAATGCATAGTTACCGCTCTTAAGAACGGCCTGCTTCGCCATCTTGAAATGCTTAGACTTTGCGCCCCAGTAGCCCTTCGCTGCCTTCAGCACATTCTTTCTTCTCTTGCGCGTCATCAATGCGCCTTTAACTCTTGCCATTTTCTATTCCTCCAAATTTCTCGTTGTGCCGATTACTTCTGAATCAGGCTTCTGTAAATAGGAGCGAAGCTCTCGCTGAGGATCGCGCCCTTACGGAGACCTCTCTTGCGCTTGGAGGTCTTGATACCAAGGTTGTGACGGTGGTTGTTGTGAGACATCTTGATCTTTCCGCTGCCGGTAAGAGAAAATCTCTTGGCAGATGCTTTATGCGTCTTAATCTTTCCCATGTTTTTACTCCTTTTCTTTGGGGAAATCCCCACTTTTTATCATAGTAACCCGCTGTGCGGGCATTATAATAACAAAATTACTTCTTTTCGGGCTTCAGCGGCGCCAAAATAACGGACATGAAACGGCCCTCAAGAATCGGCTTCTTTTCTGCGTTTCCGCATTCAGCAAGCGCCTCGCAGAACTTTTCAATTACCTCGCGACCAAGCTCCATATGCGTCATTTCTCTTCCCTTGAAGCGGACAACGGCCTTTACTTTATTGCCCTCGGCAAGGAAACGCTTCGCATGGTTTACGCGGGTATCGAAGTCATGCTGCTCGATACGGCAGGAGAGCTGAACCTCCTTGACCTTTACGATAACCTGCTTCTTCTTTGCTTCCTTCTCTCTCTTGTCTCTCTCGAAACAGAACTTTCCGTAGTCGATCGCGCGACAAACGGGGGGCGTTGCATTGGGCACGATAAGCACTAAATCAACTCCGTGATTATATGCATACGTTCTTGCATCATCAATCTTCATTATGCCGAGCTGCTCATTCTCTGCGCCGATTACACGAACCTCGGCAACCTTGATTTCCTCGTTGATAAGCAGATCCTTCGAATTGTTGGTGCTAATGGCTTTATACCTCCGAATGAAAATAAAAAAAGTGTATGCAGAAAAACCGCACACACAGACACTACCTCACCCAAGCGGAGAGGCGGGAACTATGAACCATACGCACTCTTGTGGCATGGTGAGAACGGATTCTGCTTGTTTTCGAAGCCAGGCTTCATACGCCATATATTGTATCACATAAATCCTCGTTTGTCAACCCCTTTTTCGCATTTTTTCGAATTTTTGCATTTTCTCTCATTTTTACAAATCGGAGAAAGAAAAATTGTGAAATATTCCGTCTTTACAAACGCAGTCTTTTGGGTGTATAATAACAAGGCACGAATCTGTGCAACCTCTTTTCTGCAGATGCGAGGGATACATCAATCTCATGATGTTCACCTCCCCGCATACGGCCGCAAAGAGGCGATAAGAGCCGACGCAAGTTTTCCGCATCGCCAAAGATCATGCGGCAGACCTGCGTCGGCTTTTTCTATTTTTAAATTATTTTTTAAATATACTGAAAAGATATAGATTTTTTTTATTATTTATGTTATACTGTTATATTGAAAACAACACTGAGAAAAAGGCTGAAAAAAAGCACTTTTTCTTTTGCAAAAATAAAGAAGGATATGCGAATGACAAACGAAGAAAAGAACACTGAACCCATTGAAATATTTTCCGAGGTGACGCTCCCTCTGATCCCTTTGCGCGGCATCGTCGGTTTCCCCGGCGTGCAGCTGAACGTTGAGCTGGCGAGAGGCTTCTCTCTCAAGGCCTTTACGGAAGCGGCGACCACAGCCGATGCGCGCATACTTCTCGTGGCGCAGAAGGATCTCACCGTGGACGAGCCGAAGCCCGCAGACCTCTTCAGCGTTGGTATTTTGGCAACGATCAAGCACGTGGTTAAGAACCCGCAGGGCAACCTTTCGGTTGTTTTCGAGGGAATGGCACGCGCAAAAATCCGCGAGATCTTTATGAACGACGGCTATATGACGGCAACCGCCGTTACCAAAACGGACAGCATGAATTTCCAAAAATCCCCCACGATGGATGCGCTGATGCGCGAGGTTAAGAACCATCTTTCCTCCATCCGTGACGTGCATCCTACCTTTAATGAGGATATGCGCGTGGCGGCAGAGGCCATCGCAACACCGGGATATCTTGCCGACTTCGTTGCCTCCGCCGTTCTGATCGATTATAAGAATAAGCAGCAGGTTCTCGAGGCAATGACCGTGAAGAGCCGACTTGAAAAGCTTTTGGTTTCGCTCGGCGAGGAGGCAATGCTTCTCCATTGCGAGCATGAGATCCAAATGCAGGTGCGCGACAAGATCGATAAGAATCAGAAGGATTATTTCCTTAGAGAGCAGATCAAGGCGATCCAATCCGAGCTTGGCGAAGAGGAGGACGACGAGATCCGCGAATACGACGAGCGCATTCAGGCGGCGAAGCTTCCCAAGGAAGTGGAGGAAAAGCTTTACAAGGAGCTTTCGAAGCTTGCAAAAACACCCTTTGGCGCTGCTGAGGGAACGGTGCTTCGCACCTATCTTGACACTTGCCTCGACTTCCCTTTCGGCAAGCACACGGTTGAAAATGCCACCGTTGACAGCGCAAGAAAGATCCTCGATGCAGAGCATGACGGCCTTTTGAAGGTGAAGGAAAGAATTCTCGAATTCGTTGCGGTGAAGCAATTCTCCCCCAACGTAAAGAATCAGATCCTTTGCCTCGTTGGCCCTCCCGGCGTTGGTAAAACCTCCGTTGCGGCCTCCGTTGCAAACGCACTCGGCCGCAAATATGCGCGCGTTTCGCTCGGCGGCATGCACGACGAGGCGGAGATCCGCGGACACAGAAAGACCTACGTGGGTGCAATGCCCGGCCGCATCGTTTCCGCGCTGATCAATGCGAAGGTGGAGAACCCCGTGATCGTGCTGGACGAGATCGATAAAATGGCGAAGGATTTCAGAGGCGATCCCACCTCTGCCCTGCTTGAGGTTCTCGACCCGGAGCAGAACAAATTCTTCCGCGACAACTTTATGGAAATTCCGATCGATCTTTCGGATTGCCTTTTCATTGCCACGGCAAACAGCTACGACGGCATTCCTCTCCCTCTCCTTGACCGCATGGAGGTGATCGAGCTTTCGACCTACACCGACACGGAAAAGATGTCCATCGCGAGAAATCACCTGCTTCCGAAGCAGCTGAAGCGCAACGGAATGACCAAGGCGAAGTTCAAGATCACCGACGGCGGACTTGCCGCGCTGATCCGCGGCTACACGCGCGAGGCGGGCGTTCGTAATCTTGAACGTGAGCTGGCATCTCTCATCCGCAAGGCGGCAAAGAAGATCGCCGAGGGCGAGGCAAAGAGCGTTACGATCACGGAGAAGAATCTTTCCGCTTTCCTTGGAAAGGTGAAGGTGATCCCCGAGCTTCCCGAGGATGAGAATCCGATCGGCATCGTGAACGGCCTGGCCTACACACAGAGCGGCGGCGACCTTCTCAAGGTTGAGGTTGCTTCGATGGAAGGAACGGGCAAGATCGAGCTTACGGGCTCGCTCGGCGAGGTTATGAAGGAATCCGCAAAGATCGCTCACTCCTACGTGCGCACCATTGCGAAAAATTACGGCATTGATACCGAATTTTATAAGAACCGCGACTTACATATCCATTTCCCCGAGGGCGCTGTTCCCAAAGACGGCCCCTCTGCCGGCGTTACCATGATGAGCGCGATCGTTTCCGCACTCAGCGGCATTCCCGTGAAGCGCGACATTGCGATGACGGGAGAGCTGACGCTTCGCGGCAAGGTGCTTCCCATCGGAGGACTTAAGGAGAAGACGCTCGCGGCTTACCGCTCCGGCATCCGCACCGTTCTTATCCCCGCGCAGAACGAGAAGGATCTCGACGAGGTGGACACCGAGGCGCGCGCAAACCTGACCTTTATTCCCTGCAAAACGGCTGAAGAGGTTCTCTCTCACGTTTTAGACCGCTAAAATCGGGGTATACTATATGAAATTCAACGTTAACAACGTATCTCTCCGCCTTTCGGCGGGCAAGCTCGCGCAGTTTCCCAAAGAGCCGAAGCCGCAGATCGCCCTTTCAGGGCGCTCCAACGTTGGCAAAAGCTCGCTGATCAACGCGCTTCTTTGCAGAAAATCGCTGGCACGCGTTTCCTCTGCGCCCGGAAAGACCATCACGGTGAACTTCTACGATATTGACAAAAAGCTTTATCTCGTGGATCTGCCCGGCTACGGCTATGCAAAGAGATCGCAGGACTCCAAAAAAAGCTGGAGCACGCTGACCGAGGATTATTTTCTCAAGAATCCCTCGGAGGATGCACTCAGACTTGTTTTGCAGCTGATCGACGTACGCACCGGCCCGACGGATGACGATATCATGATGATCAACTTCATGGTTGAAAACGACATTCCCTTCGAGGTGGTTGCAACCAAGACGGATAAGCTCTCCAAGGCACAGCTTGCCGCCGCGCTTGCAGAAATGGAGGCAACGGTTTTCAGCGGAACGGGCATCCGCCCGATTCCCTTCTCCGCCGTTTCCGGCAATGGGCGCGACACGCTGATCCGCATGATCGAAGAGGCCATTGACGGCTAAAGGAAGCACTCGCTTTTAAGGAGGCATTTTTTTGGAAAACTATATTTTTGCGGCTTTGGCGGCACTGATCGCTCTGACCGCACACGAATATTGCCACGGCTATGCGGCATATCGCTTGGGCGATCCGACGGCGAAGAGCCTCGGAAGACTAACGCTCAATCCGATACGCCATTTAGACCCGATCGGCGCGCTTTGCATGATCCTATTTCATTTCGGATGGGCAAAGCACGTGCCGATCAACCCACGCTACTTCAAAAATCCGAAAAAGGGCTTTGCGATCGTTGCCCTGGCGGGTCCTGCGATCAATCTGATCCTTTCCTTCCTTTCCGCAGGCGCTTATCTTTTGCTTTGGGCGCTTGTGAAGGACGTTGCATTTACGAGCGAACTTTGGTTCAACGTGGCGAAGAACGGACTTTTGTTTCTTTTCATTTTCCATTCGCTGAACCTCGGATTTGCGCTTTTCAATCTGATTCCGATACCGCCGCTGGACGGCTCGCGACTTCTCAGCGTTATTTTGCCGCCGAAGCAATATTTCGGGCTGATGCGCTATGAAAGATACATTTATTTCGGCTTGCTTGGCTGGCTTTTCATCGGCGATTTTCTTTATAGCGCCTTGCTTCGCTTCTCGCTGATCGCCGAGAGCTCTCTTCTTGCATCCATTCTGAAGGTGATCTCGCTTTCAGAGCTGCTTTCGGGCGCGATGCAATTCATTTCCGACGCAATGATGTGGCTTTGGCAGTTAATTCCCTTCCTCGCATAAGCCTTTAACTTTTTTGAGGTGACTATGTTTGAAACAATAACCTACCGATTGGATCAATTTGAAGGCCCGCTGGATCTTCTTCTGACGCTGATCAAAAAGAACAAAGTGAATATTACGGACATTCCCATCGCCCTTATCTGCGACCAATATATGGAATATATTGAGAACGCGAAGAAGATGGATCTTGAGGTGGCGAGCGAATTCATCGTTATGGCAAGCGATCTGATGCTCATTAAGAGCCGCATGCTTCTGCCGCACGAGGAAGGAACGGAAAACGACCCCAGACGCGAGATCGCGGATGCCCTGCGCCTCTATCAGCAGGCAAAATGGGCGGCCAAGGAGCTTGCGCCCATGTATGAGGAATTCGGCGGCCGCTTTGTTAAAGGAACGGATGACGTTCCGCCCGAAAAGGGACTGCCGCTCAATCTGCAGACGGATATGCTCATGAAGGCGCTGAACGCCGTTATGCGCAGAATGAAGATCGCGATGGCAGAGAGAAAGCCGACCGACCTCGTGAACCCCTTGATCAAGCATCACGTTGTTTCCGTTGAGGAAAAGATCGAGGAGATCTGCATGATGCTGGCCGATACGGGCGAATCCTCGCTTTACGACATTCTGTGCGTTTCTCCCGACCGCGCCGATCTCGTGGCGCGCTTCATGGGAATTCTTGAGTTGATCAAGATTGGCCGCATTATGATCACCACGACAAAGATCATCGAGGACGTTGTTGAATACGAGAGCCTTGGCATTGACATGCGCTTCGTTTTGAACAACGATTACGTTCCGCCCGCTGAGGGAACAGCCAGCGAATTTGATGCGCCGCCCGAAAGCGACGAGAAGAAAGACGAAAAGAAGGAGTGAACACCATGAGCGAAGAAACCAAGGTGGCGGCAGCTGAAGAAGCCGCACCTGCGAGAGACATCGTTTACGAAGAGGCAATCGAGGCCATTTTGTTTGCCGCGGGACATCCGATTACTTATACAAATCTTGCAAGAGTTCTGAATCTAACGCCCGGCAAGGTGAAGGACATTGTTGTAGACTACGCAAAAACCTACAACACAACGGATATGCCGCGCGGCGTTATCATGCTGGCATACGAGGATTCCTGCCAGCTCTGCACCAAGCAATACTATCTGCCCGAGATCCGCGAGGCGCTCGGCATCAAGAAAAACGGAACGCTTTCCACCTCCTCGATGGAGGCGCTTGCCATCGTTGCATACAACCAGCCGGTTACGAGAATGTACGTGGATACGCTGCGCCGCGCAGACTCCTCCTATGCAATGAACAACCTCATTGACCGAGGACTCATTGAATGCAAGGGACGCATGGACGTTCCCGGCCGCCCGATGCTTTACGGCACGACCAACGACTTTCTTCGTTGCTTTGGCCTGAATTCCCTTGCGGATCTTCCCGGCACAAGCGAAGAGCTGATGGCGCTTTTTGCGCAGGGAAAGAATGCGCCGGACAAGCCCGAGGAGGAAATCGAGGGCGGCGAGCAGCTTGAGATGGAGATGGGCGATGCGGCTACCGCAACCGAAGCAGAAAAGCCCACCGAGGAAAAAGCCGAGGCGATGCCGGACGAGGAGCTTTCTGCTGAGGACGACGTGATCGACTACGAATAATACATAAATTCGGAGCGAGGTGGCGCGCATGGCAATGGGGTATATGGTCTTTTTACTTCCCTGCCTTCTTCTGCTTTTGCTCCTTTCCCCCATCTTGGTGCGCTTTTCC
>JAZQWS010000027.1:0-2425 GCA_045632465.1 Eubacteriales bacterium | reverse complement strand
CGATCACGGATGCAATTGTTTCGATCGGTCATCCCGAAACCGTGCGTGGCGAGCGCCTCTCCACGGAGGATTTTGTAAAACTCTCCAATCGTCTTTCGCAGGAATAAATTGCAAAATCCTGCGTTGCGGTCCTGATTTTTTTCAATATAAAGCAAAAAAAGCTTGCCGATTTTTTCGGCAAGCTTTTTTATTATTCCAAGATTTCTATCCATCCATCGGAGAGAATTTCCATCGAAATGCCCGATTCTTTTGCATATCCTTCAACCAGGTGTAGGCATGCCTCGCGGTCGTTCAGGATCTCGCGACCGTGGTGGTTGAATCGCAATGAACCCACTTTTTTCTCCGCCGCATATTCACAAACGTCCGAAACCTTATGATGCCCGGTTTCCATAATGAGCAGATCGCATCCCGCATCGGTAAAGGGATTCAGCTCGTCGGGGAATTTTACGTCGCCGGAAAAAACGATGCGTTTTCCTTCTGCTTCAATCAGGAAGGAATGTGAATGCCATCCTTGGCTTCCGTCCTCTCTGAGGTGTGTATTATGGAGTGCATGCACACAAACGTTTTCATCCTCGTATAAAATTCCGTCGGATATGTCGTTTTGCGCGAGCGTGAAATTCAAATTTTCTCCCGGACCAAGGCAGATCGTTTTCGCCGCCTCCACGATTTTCGGCATAGAGCAGAAAACCTTCAGCGTGTTGTCAAAATGCAGAGGCGTTTTATATCTTTCGTTTAGCTTGCGAAAGCAGGCAAGGAGATTGGCAAGGCCGCCCGTGTGATCAAGGTGCGGATGCGAAATGAAAAGCGCGCGCGTTTTCAAAACATCAATGCTCGAGGTGTAAGCGCGATGTGCGCAATTTTCCCCCGCATCAAACCAGTAAATCGAATTTCCGATCTCCATGAGAAGGGAGCAATGATGCGCCTCCTTCATGGGCTCTGTTCCGGAGCAGGTTCCGAGAAAATGTATTTTTATCATAATGTTTTTTGCGTTCTTTCAATTGTCAAGATCCATCTTCGTCTGTCCGCTAACGCCTCTGCCGGAGTGGTCAACGAAGGATTGATAGGGAATGCCGAGATGCTCGTAGGCTCTTGGCGTTGCCTGTCTGCCGCGTGGAGTTCTGGAAAGGAAGCCGATCTGCATCAGATACGGCTCGTAAACGTCCTCGATCGTGATGGCCTCCTCGCCGATCGTTGCCGCCAGCGTTTCAAGACCAACCGGGCCGCCGCCGTAAAACTTGATGATGGCCTCCAGCATGCGGCGGTCAACGTTGTCAAGCCCCAGCTCGTCGATTTCAAGGCTTGCAAGCGCCATATCTGCAATTTCGGAGGTAACGTTTCCGTCGCCCTTCACGAGCGCGAAATCGCGCACGCGCTTGAGAAGTCTGTTTGCAATACGGGGCGTTCCGCGCGAGCGGGAAGCGATCGCCAAAGCGCCCTCGTCGGTGATCTCAATTTCAAGAATGCTCGCCGAGCGCTTCACGATGGGTGCAAGCTCCTCGGGCGTGTAAAGCTCCAGCTTTAAGAGAACGCCGAAGCGGTCGCGAAGCGGCGTTGTCAGCTGGCCGGCTCTCGTGGTTGCGCCGATCAGCGTAAAGCGCGGAATCGTCAGGCGAATGGATCTTGCGCTCGGCCCTTTTCCGAGAATGATATCCAGTGCATAGTCCTCCATCGCCGGGTAAAGAATTTCTTCCACGGCGCGGGAAAGGCGGTGGATCTCGTCAATAAAAAGAACGTCGCCGTCCGAAAGTCCCGTGAGAATGGCGGCAAGATCGCCGGGCTTCTCAATCGCGGGGCCTGATGTCGTGCGGATATTCACCGAAAGCTCGTTTGCGATAATGCCCGCCAGCGTGGTTTTACCAAGACCGGGAGGGCCGTAAAGTAAAACGTGGTCGAGTGCCTCGCCGCGGCGCTTTGCGCTCTCGATATAAACCGAAAGATTGCCCTTTGCCTTTTCCTGGCCGATGTATTGATCCAATGTTTTTGGGCGCAGGTTGTTTTCCACCTCTGCGTCCTGCCCGGCATCGTATTCGTTGGAAACGATGCGGTTTTCAAAGTCAAACTCGTTGACCTCCTCCATCATAGCAGGGAAGCCTCCTTATCTTGCAAGCTTTTTGAGCGCCAGGCGGATGAGTGCCCCCGCATCCGCGCCCTTGGTGTCAACGCCCTTGAGAGCGCCAAGCACCGTGTTTTTATCGTAGCCGAGCGCCATCAGCGCCTCGGTTGCATCCGCAAGTGCGCCGCCGACGGGCATTGCCGCGCTCGCCGCCGTAGCGCCGAGTCCCTGCGGTGATGTGCTCATCATATCCTTTGAGATCTTGTCCTTCAGCTCAAGAACCACGCGTGCCGCCGTTTTTGCGCCAATACCGGGGGCGCGCGCAATGGCCTTCGTGTCCTCGCTTGCGATCGCAAGCGCCAGATCATCGGG
>JAZQWS010000026.1:0-1576 GCA_045632465.1 Eubacteriales bacterium | reverse complement strand
GTTTATGAGAGATCTATACGATTTGATACGGTATCTGCAGAACGGAACGCGGCTGCATATCGGCGTGTTCTTTTTCGGAAGCTTCGGAAATGAGAAGTGCCGCCTGCCCCATGCGCACACGATCCATTCCTCCCCGGTCTGCACCGAGCTGAAAAAGGATAGCGGCGGGTTTCGCCGTTGTTTTAGATGCCGTAACATGGCGCTTCGCAAAGCGCTGGAAAGCAGGCGCCCCTTCGGCGGCCTTTGCACCGGCGGCGTTTTTGAATACACACATCCCGTGCTGGTGGACGGAGAGGTGGCGGCCGTGATCTTCATTGGCAATATCCTTGCGGGCGAGGGGGAAAACACGCGGCTTCTTTCGCGCCTTGGCGCGCGGCGGGATCTGATGCGTACGATGGAGGATCGCCTGACGGCGGCGGATGCCGCCGCGATGGCCGAGATCCTGGATTCCTATATCCGCTTGCTCCTGAAGGAGGGGGCGGATGCGCTCGGCGAGAAGAAATATTCGTTGATCGATAACGTGAAGAGCTACATCCGCGAAAGCACGGAATTCGATCTTGGAATGGAGCATATCGCCGCCGTTTTTCATTATAATAAGAGCTATCTCGGTCGCATTTTCAAGGAAGAGACGGGGATGAGCATTGCGCGGTATTTGCAAAACGTGCGCATTGCACGCGCCAAGGAAATGCTTTTGCAAACGCGGCTTCCCGTGATTGAGATCGCGGCGCGGTGCGGATTTTCGGACGTGGCGTATTTCAACCGCGTTTTCAAGGTCGCCGAAAGAATGACGCCAACCGAATTTCGCCGCGGCAAAAATCGCCCTGAGGATTGACATATCCTCTGCGGCGTGATACAATTAAGAAAAAGCTTTTGAAGGAGATTTTTTATGCGATACGAATTTCTCAGATTTCCCGGCGGACGCGCCAAGGCCGTTACGCTGAGCTATGACGATGGTGCGAAGGCAGATGTGCGCCTCTGCGAGCGCCTCAACCGCTCGGATCTTAAATGCACCTTCAATCTCGTTTCCTCCATGGTGCAGGACGAAAACCGTATGCCGAAGGAATTTATCCGCAGCGAGGTTCTCGGCAAAGGGCACGAGATCGCAACGCACGGCGAATACCATCGCGGGCTTGACGTGGCAAGAAGCATTGAGGGCATTCGTGACACGCTGAATTGCCGCCTTGGGCTGGAAAAGGAATTCGGCGTCATCGTGCGCGGTATGGCCTTTCCTGACCGCACCGTGAATAAGACGAAATTCCCTGAGGCCTATGCGCGCATCCGCGCCTTCCTTGAGGAGCTTGAGATTGCTTACTGCCGCACCACGGGCGGGGATAATGACACCTTTGGCCTGCCCGAGGATTTTCTCAACTGGGTGCCGACGGCGCATCACAACAATCCGAATCTCATGCAGTATATCGATTCCTTCCTTTCCGTAGACGTGAACGCGCAGTATTCCTCTCGCCGCGGCCCGCGCCTCTTCTATCTCTGGGGACACGCCTTTGAGTTTGACCGCGATAACAGCTGGGATCTTCTCGATCAAATCTGCGACCGCCTGAGCGGACACGAGGACGTTTGG
>JAZQWS010000025.1:0-9842 GCA_045632465.1 Eubacteriales bacterium | reverse complement strand
AAATAACCCAATCGTGCAAATTTTTACACTTTATAGGCATATACAAGCATGCATTTATGTGCTAAAATGTATATATCAGTATAACACGAAAAACCTACTTTTGTCAATAAAGGAGACTTAATTTATGGATTTTTTAAGAATCGGCTTGATCGGCTGCGGAAAAATGATGGGCGCGCACGTGCGCGGCGTGCAACACGTTGAAAACGTGGCGATCACCTGCGTTTGCGATATCGTTCGCGAAAACGCGGAAAGAGTGAGCAACGAGCTTCCCAACCATCCGAAGGTTTTCACCGATTATAAAGAAATGGCAGACGAGGTAGATGCCGTTATGATCGCGCTTCCCCACGATCTGCACTACGAGTGCGGTATGTTTTTCGCCCTGCGCGATAAGCATATCCTGATGGAAAAGCCCCTCTGCAACACGGAGGAGGAATGCCTTTCCCTGATCGAAACCTGCGAGGAAAGAGGGCTCACGCTGATGTGCGCGTACCCCGTTCCCTTTTGGCCCGCAATGCAGAAGCTCAAGGCGCTCGTGGATTCCGGCGATTACGGAAAAATTATGCAAATGTCCGTTTGGACCGAGCAGCTCACCGTTTGCGATATCAACAAGCGCACATGGACCGCAACGGCGAGACTTGGCGGCGGCCAGCTTTTCAGCCATGGATGCCACTATATCGACCTGATGCTCCGCTTCCTCGGCAATCCCGTGGAGGGCGCGCACATCGGCACGCGCATCGGAACGCCTTGGCTCTTGAAGGAGGGCACGAGTGCCGTCATCCTCCGCTTTGAAAGCGGCGCGATCGGCTATCACGGCGCAACCTGGGGCGCAAGAGGCACCCGCCTCTCCTACGATTTCCAAATTCAAACGGAAAAGGGACTCCTGGAATACGATCATTCCTCCGGCGAAATCCGCCTCTATAACGAGGAGGGCGAGCATCAGCCCGCAGGCACGATCGGCCAGCAGAAGTATTCCGTTATTTGGGAGCGAAACGAGCAGGTTGGCAAGATGACACAGCATGAAATTGCCCACTTTACGGATTGCGTTTTGAATCACAAAACGCCCATCACGGACGGAAGAAGCGCCCTGCGCAGTCTGCGCGTGATCTGGGAGCTTTACAATGCGGAAAAGAACCATAAGCTTGCGGATCTCAGAGGAATTTAAAAGAAAAAAACAAAAATGGGAAGAGAAAAAATCTCTTCCCATTTCTTTTAAAATAAGGTAAATCCATATTTTTCAAGATCCACGCGGCCGTTTTTGACCTCGATGCCTTCGGCCTCAAGACGGCGCTTTTGCTCGTCGATGCCGCCGAAGACAAAGGCGGGTGCAAGCTCGCCCTTGGCATTTACCACCTTGTAGCAGGGGTATTTTTCGCCGTCCGGATTTTTATGCAAGGCATTGCCAACGGCTCTTGCAAAGCCGCGGTTTCCCATCATTTCCGCAAGCGTTGCATACGTCACGACCTTGCCGCGCGGGATCGCAGTGAGAAGCTCATAGAGCCGCTCGGCATCAAACACAGCCTTCATTTTAAATCTTCTCGATGGAGATATGAAGCTTCAGCTCCGTATCTGCCGCGGCATAAAACAGGCGGTAGCGACCGTTGCGGTTTTCGGCATATTCGCCCGTTTCGATGATGCGCCCATTCGTTTCATAGGTGCATTTCCAACCCTCGTAGGTCACGCTGACATACTTTTCGCCCATCTCGATCTCGGTGCTTACCTCGCCGTCAAAATCAAAAGCGAGGAAGGAGAAGCGGGGCTCTGCGCCCGTGTGCGTGGCTTCCTTCACGGTGATGTCCACACCGCTTTCCGAAACCGCATAATCGTGGTAAAGAATCGTTTCGTCCTCAAATTCGGAAAGCATACGTAAGGAGGCCGCGCCGTTTTCCGCATGGGTGGCATAGGGGCGATAGGTTGCAATATGCGAGAGCGCAAGGGTGATTTTTCCGTCTCTCTCATAGCCGGGCGCCATGGAGGCCGCGCGCGGATGCTCCAGCTTGAAATTCGGGGTTGCGGTCATCGAATCGGAGAGGCACAGCGTGGAGGGTGCGCCCTTCTTATGAATGCGGCCGAGGCCGTCCTCATCATATTTTTCATAAGAGAACAGCTCAAATTCAAGGAAATAATCCCCCGCCTCCATAAAGCATTTATGGAAGTGCTCGGAGGTGAAGGTTACAGCCGCCTCGCGGGGCTGATCGATCGCCTCAATCGCATCGTCCGAGAAGAGATATGCCACGTAGATAAAGGAGGCAACCGTGATCATGTATTTATCGAAATACGCATAGTCCTCGCATCCGAATCCGCTCTCGGTGGGGTAACGGTTTTTGATATGGCGGATGGGGGCTTTTTGCATCCAATATTCAATATTTTCAAGTGCCTTTTCCGCTCTTGCCTTGAAGAGGGAGGCCAGCGTTTCGTTACCCTCGCGATGATAACGATTGGCTTCAAATTCGCAAACGATGGCAAGATGCGCCTCATTGTGCGGAAACTGCGCACTGCGGCCGCCGAAGGGGATCTCACCCGAAACGGATTGCATCTTCAAGGTCAGAAGTCCCGCCTTGCGCAAAGCGCCGTCCAAAAGCTCCTTATAAATGCCATCGTATCCGAAATGGAGCATCACGGCAAAGAGGCCGCGCGTGACAAGGTCGTACACCATGGGCTCATGCGGATCGCGGTACATTCCGTTATAATCGATGTAGCGCGTTTGCGAGGAGATCTGCAGATCACAAAAATCCGTTGTTTCGGCAAGACCGATATATTTTCGCATACATTCGCTCGTTGCCGTGAAAACCGCCCAGTTATTCACGATGTCGGAGGATTTTCTTGCCCATTGCGAATAGGTATTCTCCGGCTCGATTTTTTTCAGCGACGCGCGCCATGCCTCAGTTCTTTCCTTTGGCACAAGACCGTGCTTCTCCACCTCCAAAAGGCAGAAGATCAGCTCCTTCACGGAAAAATCATTGCCCGCCCAGCGGGTTGCATCGGTTCTTTCCATAGGCATCTGTGCAACACAAAAATCCATCATTTCAAGAAAGAGCGGATAGAGATTTTCGCGATGTCCGCGGCAAAGCAGAATGCCGATATTCGCCGTCAGGCGGGGAAAGCCGTGCTCGGTGATTCCCTCCTTTTTCACTCTCTCAAAATAAGAAATAATATGCTCATCCGTGTAAGCCGAGAGCGCGGATTTCATCACTTCAATATATCTCTGTTTCTCCATTTTCTCATCTTCCCTCTTTTTTGCAAACAATTGTTTGTATTTCATATGATTTCAAGCTGACAGCTTTCCATCACGGAAAGTGCCGCCGCGTGTTTTTCCTTCGTCAGTCCCGCGCAAAGCGATCCGTATACCGCCATCGGAATTTCGGGCAGAAGCGACTTTAAAATCAAGGCGTTGGAAACAACGCAGATATCCGTGCAGGTGCCGCAAAAGAAGATCTTTTTCGGTGCTTCGCCCTCTGCGATCTTTTCATAAAGACGTGTGCCCGCGCCGAAATTCGGCTTATCCATGATCTCAACCGTCACGTTCGGATTTTCTTCTGCCGCCGAAAGGAGCATCGGCTCAATTTCATGCCCCGCCGTGCCGGCAATGCAATGCGGCACGGGCAGATTTTTGCCCTCCATCGTGGAAAGATAATTTTCCTCGTGGGTGTCTCTCGTGAAAATCACGCGCCCCGAAAAGCCGCGGATCTTTTCTCTGAGCGCAGGAACAATTTTCTCGGCATCCGGATTTGCCAAAGCACCCGTGATAAAATCTTTTTGCATATCGATCACGATCAAAATATCCTTCATAGAAGAGGTCTCTTTTCTATATTTTTATTTATTATACCGCAACGCACCTCGTTTGTCAAGGCAAAATATCTTTCAAAAAAGAAACCCGCAAGCCGCAGCTTGTGGGTTTCTTGACTATTTATGCCCAAAGGCTCGCCACTTTGATCGGATGGATTTGGCGCAGAAAATACCGATTCGCGCCCCGAAGGCGTATAAAAATACGTCGAGAGGAAGCGAGCGGCGTTTTATGCCCAAAGACACCGATCAAGCGTTAAAGGTATAATCGGGATCGATAATCTTACCCGTTACGGAGGATTCAACGATCGAGATGCAGGCAAGCGCGGTCTTTGCGCCCTCCATCACGTCGGTGGTTACGGGGGTATCGTTCAGAATATGATCCGCAAAGGTCTTGAACTCGGATGCGGCATTGTGGTTGTTTACGTCCACGGGAAGGATCTTCTCCTCAGCCTTATGGTTGGGATCCTCGGGATTTACCTCAAAGAAGGACATCGTTTCAGACTTATTATCGAAGATCAGCGTTCCCTTCGTACCGTATACGAGGGTGCGCATCGTGTAGCCGCGCTTGCAGCCCGTGGAAACGAACACCTTACCCATAATGTCGCCGGGGAACTTCATGATCGCAAGGGTGGAATCGTCATAGGGGAGCTGCTTGAGCATCTTGTGCGTTCCGTATGCATAGATCTGATAGGGATCGCCGCCAACAAGCCAGCGAAGCAGGTCAACCGCGTGGCATCCGCCGCCGATCACGCCGTGGCGCTTGGGAGCCGCTCTCCACTGGCGGGTGGGATCGTTGAAAATCGCCTCATAGTCATGCGCATACTCGGACTCAACGAAATAGATCTCGCCAACACGGCCGGACTCGATCAGATCCTTCGCCATCATAAATGCGGGCGTGAAGCGGCAGATCTGGCCAACCATGAACTTGCACTCGGGATGCGCCTTCACAGCGGCAACAATCTCGTCAAGATGGCTCTTCTCCAGCGCCAAGGGCTTCTCGCAAAGCACGTGCTTGCCTGCATCGAGGAGGGCAACGATATGATCCTTATGTGCCATATCGGGGGTTGCAACAATAACAACCTCGATCTCCTTATTATTCACAACGTCGGAAAACTCGGTGGTTCTCTTCTCTGCGGGAATCCCGCACTCCTCGCCGATCTCAGCAAGTCTTTCGGCATTCTTATCGCAGATCATGCCAACGGTGGCACCGTTTTCGATCACGCCCTTCAGGTGCTGAGCACCAAAACGAAGACCAACAACGCCAACCACAAGATCCTTCATTTCTTTCATAAAAATCTCTCTTTCCGCGGCAAAGCCGCATTTTATTTTTGATGACAGTATGATTATATCAAAACCCATCCGAAAATAAAATGATTTATCCATAAAGAAGATTGAACAATCGATAAACTTTTATTGATTTTCAGGCTGTTTTTATTCTATTTTTATCGAGAATCCATTGCAATCAAAAACAAATCATGATATAATGAATAAAAAAAGGAGGTGCGAAATTGAAAAACGATCGCTTGGAGGAATTGATCCATGCCTTCTGCCGGCTTTCGGGGGCAGAGCTTTCCATTCAAAACGCAAGCTTCCGCTCCGTTACGCGCCACACCTGTGTGCCCGGAAAATTTTGCACGCTGATCCATCGCGCGCCGATCTGCCTCGAAATGTGCCGCGCCTCGGATAAGGAACGCTTTGCACTTGCGAGAGAAAGCGAGGGAACGTTGGTTTACCGCTGTCCCTTCGGCGTAACAAAATTGCACGTTCCCATTTCTCGCGGCAAGGAACGCCTCGGCTATATTTTTTGTCCGATCGGCATTGTGGACGGCGATGATGCCGAAACGGTGCACCGCATCTCGGCACTCGCGCCCACACTTTCCCCTAATGAAATGCGCACCGCACTTTCTGCAACGCCGCACCTTTCCCATGCGGATTTTGAGGCATATCACGCCATTCTCTCGCTGATCGCGGATGAGATCGCGCGCAGCAATCTCTTTGAAGAAGCGCCGCCCTCCATCGCGTGGCAGACAAAGGAATACGTGCGAGGGCATCTTTTCAGCAAAATCGCTCTCGCCGACATTGCTTTGCATCTTCATTGCTCCACCGTGACGGTCACGGAGCATTTCAAGCGCGAATACGGCATCACCGTAATGGAATACGCGGAAAACCTGCGCATGGAGCACGCGGAATATCTGCTTTTGGAAAGCGATTGCTCCGTCAAGGAAATCGCATTTTTCTCCGGCTTTGCCGACGTGGAATATTTTTCCCGTTGCTTCAAAAAGCGCCACGGAATGCCTCCCGGCACGTGGCGAAAAGAAAAAATATCCGCTCTCCCTCGGGAAAAATCCTGAATTCTGTCAATTTTCACACACTTATTGTTATATTTTACATCTTCTTTCATTTCTGTTGATTTTACGGAAAATATATGCTACAATGAAAAAAACGCGCCGCGCCGCGGTGCTTTGAAAGAAAGGACTCTAAAACATGAAAGCCTACAAGCCCGAATCCTTCGGCGTTATGCTCGACGTTACGCGCAACGCCGTTATGAGCATCCCCGCCTTCAAGCAGTATCTTGTTTACCTCAAAAAAATGGGATACAACTGCGTTTATTTCTATAATGAAGATTGCTACGAGATTCCCGAAGAGCCGTATTTCGGCTATATGCGCGGCCGCTACTCGATCGCCGAGATGAAGGAGCTGGATGCCTTTGCGGATTCGCTCGGCATCGAGATCATCCCCTGCATTCAGACGCTGGCGCACCTGCGCTCCTTCTCCAGATGGAAGCAAGCAAACTTCGAGGTGGACGACACGATGATGGTGGACGATCCCCGAACCTACGAGCTTGTGGAGCGCATGATCAAAACGATGTCGGAGTGCTTCCGCACCCGCCGTATGCACATCGGTATGGACGAAGCATTTGAGCTTGGCCGCGGCAAGCATCTCTCAAAATACGGATTCGAAAATTTCCAGTCTATGATGAAGCGCCATCTCGAGAAGGTGAACGCCATCGTTGAAAAATACGGTTGCCGCGCAATCGTGTGGTCGGATATGTTCGTCAAGACCTGGGCGGGAAAATATCTCGCTATCGGTGACGAGGAAACCGTTCGCACCGTTCCCCAGGATGCTAAGGACTCCGTTCCCGAGAACGTGGAGCTTGTTTACTGGGATTATTACTCCCTGAAGCACGAGCATTATCTCAAAAATCTCCAGATGCACGTGCAGTTTAACAACGAGATCTGGTTTGCCGGCGGCGTTTGGTGCTGGCGCTCGCTTGCACCCGCCAATCAGTTCTCTATCGACACGATGGTGCCTGCCATCGAGGCCTGCCGCAAGATGAAGATCAAGCACGTGGTTATGACCATGTGGGGTGACAACGGATGCGAATGCTCCCGCTATGCAACCCTTCCCGCCCTGCTCTACATCGCGGAATATATGCGCGGCAACACGGATGAAGAGAAGATCAAGGCAAAATTCAAGAGAATCTTTGGCTACGATTACGATGCCTTTATGTCGCTGGACCGCCTGGATACCATCTATCCCGAGAGAAAGGGCCCCGGACGCACCTCGAGAAAGGCGCTCTTCTCGGATCTTTTCGGCGGCTTCTGCGATCTTTACGTGAAGAGAGGCCAGGAAAAGGATTACGCCATCCTCGCCGAAGAGCTGAAGGCACACGCGAAGAAGACGAGAAAATGGAGCTACCTCTTCGATTGCTATGCGAAGATGGCCGCCGTGTTCGCCACGAAATACGAGCTTGGATGCAAAACCCGCGAGGCCTACAAGGCAGGCAACAAAGAAGAGCTTCTCCGCCTTGCAAAGGAGGATTACACGCTTCTTTATAAGCAGCTTTGGGAGTTCCTTCCCGCCTTCCGCAAGCAATGGTACACCGAAAACAAAACCTACGGCTTTGACTGCCAGGAGATCCGCGTTGGCGGCGTGATCGCGCGCGTGGATTCCTGCAAGCACAGACTTCTCGACTACTGCGCAGGCAGGATCGACAAGATCGAGGAGCTTGAGGAGGAGCTGCTTCCCTTGTATACGGATAAGTTCACCGTTGTCACGGATGACTACGACGCCATTGCCACCGCAAGTACCCTTTGGGGACAGCAATAAAGCGAACATTTTTTGATTTGTTCATATAAAATAAAAAATATTTAAGAAAACGCAGAAAGCTCTTGCTTTTTGCGTTTTCTTGCATTATAATAGGTACGTTGCTTTTCAGAAGCGAGACAAAGAAACGGAAGACTAAACCATGCCAAAGTTTATTAAAAATGCAAAAGAAACCATTCTCCGCGAGGCCAAGGATCTGATCCTGACCGAGGGAGTATCCAATTTCAACATGCGCGCGGTTGCCGAACGATCCGGCATTGCCGCAGGAACGCTTTACAATTACTTTCCATCCAAGGAGCATCTCATCGCTTCCGTCATATTGGAGGATTGGCACGCGATATTAAGCGATGTGCGCGACAAGCTGAAAAAGGTAGAGAGCGCCATTGCGGGCTGCGAGATCATATTCTCCGCCATTCAGGGCTTCGCCAATATGCACCGTGCCACCTGGCAATTCAGCCTCAGCCATACGGAATATGCCGATCTGCGCCCCAAATACCATAAAATGCTGATCGATCAGCTTTGCGATCTGATCCTGCCACTCGGCGAGCGCTTCGGCTTTCTTTTTGACAGCACCGTTGCTCCCTTCCTCGCGGAGGTGCTTTTGAGCGGCGGCGCGTATCCCAACGGAAAATTCTGCTTCCTTGCGCCTTGCCTCAATAAGATCGTTACAAAATAATTATTTTGAAAGTAAGAACCGAGCCCGCGCTCAAAAAGCGCAGGCTCGGTTCTTGTTTATTTCGCGGTTGCTACAAATTCGCCCTGATATTCGTTGAAGAAATCCTCTGCCGTTTTTGCCGCCTTGAATACGACAAGATCGGGATTCTTAAAGGCGATATCAATACAAAGATTTCCGAAGTAACGGTCAATTACGCGAACGAGAATGCGGAATTTCTTTTCCTCTCTCCATGCGCCGCTCACCGCGCACTGATAGAAAAATCCCTTGGTCTTCACGCCGCCCTCGCCGTCCGAATAGCCCTCTTCCGGGAAGGTGGTGAAATTGTTTTCGCAAAGCTCGAAGGGCAATGCCTTGGCGCCGCTCTTATTGGTATAACGGAGTTCTCCGCCGTTTTCTCCATCAAAATGCAAAGAAAACTTCTCAATTCCAAGCTTGTTTTCCTGTGCGAAGAATTCTTTCCCCTCGATTTCCTTTGCAAACGGAACGCTCTTTTTGCCCTTGATAGAGGTAAGCTTCAGGCCGTCAATGTAATCCATTAATTTTTTATAAGCCTCGGGATTTTCGGGCAGGGGCGCGTCCTTTACGTGCTTTGCAACAAGGTGGCGATAGCCCTGATAGATCAGCTGGCGGGAAGCCGCAAAGCCCTGGTTATCCGAGGTGATCACGAAAATCAGCTTCTGATCGGGGAGAACAATGGTGTCCTGATTGCCCATTCCAAGGAAGGCAAAGCCGTTTTTGATGCACCAGATCTGGTAGCCGTAGCCCTGCGAGGTAATGGCCTCAAAGCCGCTCTCGTTGCAATCGCGAAGCGGCGAGGTCGCTTCCTTGATATAATCTTCATTCATGATGTACTTGCCATCCACAGTGCCGCCGTGCATCAAAAAGCGCGCAAAGGATGCCATATCGCGGGGCGTGCAAACGAGAGCGCTGTCTGCCCAGCTGTCACCGCCGCGCGCCTTGAGGATCGTTGCGGTCTTAAACGTGCCGAGATGGCAGAAAACCTTATCGTAAAGATAATCAAACAAGGACTTGCCGCTCACTCTTTCCACCAGCGTGCCGAGGATCTGCGATCCCGCGCTGTCGTAATACCAGGTGGTTCCCGCAGGCTTCTCCGCCTTATTGAAAGCATAGTAATTCTGCACGCGATCCTTGGCCTGCGAGCTGAACCAATAATCCCACTGCGTGGTTGCGGTGGTCATCGTCAGCATCTCGCGCACGGTTTGGTTGCGCATATATTCCGTGGGAACAACGTCCAGCTCACCCTTGAAATAATCGT
>JAZQWS010000024.1:0-3973 GCA_045632465.1 Eubacteriales bacterium | reverse complement strand
CAGCGTTAATCCTGAGCCAGGATCAAACTCTCTAAAAAATTGTATCATATCTCATCTCTCGATGAGGCATAATCTTTTTAGAGTCTTTTCTGACTATCTTTTATTACTTTGTTGAGTTTTTTCAAAGAGTGCTTTCTCGATCTCTCAAGAAAACATTAACGAGATTCTTTCGCACTTACATGTGCTAAAAAATTTCCTTTGTTGTTCAATTTTCAAAGAGCAAGTGCTACTCGAAAGTCGCCTCTCGAAGTCAGCTTGTCTATTATATCAAATACTTTCTCATTTGTCAATACCTTTTTGAAAAAAAGTTTGAAAAATTTCGTTTTTTTTATTTTTTCTCCTCAAGTAGCACTTTTTACGGTATAAAACGCGCAAAAACCAGCATTTTAAAGTCGATCCCGCGCGTTTTTCACTCAAAAACATTTTAATACGTAAGCTTATAATTCTCGATTTTCTCAAGCTCTTTATACAAAGAATCAAAATCATTCGAGCCTAAAATTTCTTCCCTGACGAAGCGATAGACCTTTGTGCGCAGACCTTGCGCCGGTGAAGAAAGCACGTGCGCGCCAAAGAAAAGACTGATTTCGTTCTCCATATCCACCGCGAGATAGGAGCAAGCCGCACCGCCCCAGCCGAAATCGGTATATTTTTCTTTTCCGTTCGGGCATCTCACGCCGAGGCCGTAGCCATGCGAATTTTTTGTCCAATAGGTTTCTCTCTGTGCCTCTGACAAGCGGTCGGTCGTCATAAGGGCAAGCGTTTCGGGCTTCAAAAGCTTATGCGTGCGAAGCGCCTCCAGAAAACGAACGTATTCATCCACTGTGGATACCAAGCTTGCGCCGCCGGATGCATATTCACTTCCTATAATATAATACGGAACGTCTTTTCCGATGTTAACCACTTTCCCGTTTCTATACTGATACTGCTGTGCGAGCGTTTCGCGCTCGGATGCAGGGAGAACAAACGTGGATCTCGGCATACCGACAACGTCAAAAATATTCTTTTTCACGTAAATCTCGAACCTTTCACCTGCAATGACCTCGACCAAGGCAGCAAGCACATCGTGGCAAAGACTATATTCCCATCTCTTTCCGGGTTCGAAAAGCAGAGGATCCTTAGCAAGATAGCGCATTACCTCACGGGTAGGGCATTTTCCGTTCGTTGCCGCAATGGATTCGCGAATATTCATCGAATTGCAGTTATAAGAAAATCCCGCCGTCATTTCAAACAGATGCTTGATGCGGATCGGCTCTTTCGCTTCAATGATTTTTTTATTTTCAACAACCGTCATTTTCTCAAACTCAGGCATATAATCCGAAAGCTTATCATCAAGCGAAAACAGTTCCTTTTCCCAAAGCTGCATCGCGGCAACGCAGGTTACCACCTTAGAGCAGGAATAAAAATTATATCGCTCATTTCCCGACATTTTTATTTTATTTTCAAGATCGCTATATCCATTCATGTGGCGGAGTACGCAATTCCCTTTGTGATAAACTACAAAATCAAAGCCGGGCAAACCGTACGAAAGAAGCGAATCGCAAAACGCTTTTGTTTTTTCAAACATAAAAGCCTCCCAAATTCATACATTTTATTTTATAGTAGCACATTTTCTTTTCGTTGTCAAATGAAATCTCGGAACGGATCGAAATTCATAAATTTTACCAATCATAAAAGCCGCGCATTGAGCCAAAATAATAACAGAGTCAAGGAGCCACGATCGAGCCGCGAGCAAGATCCAAGCGACCTTCGGCTCGATTGAATATAGATTTATAAAAAACAGGAGAACAAAAGTCTTATGGCTAAGAACAACATTCCCGAAGCAAAGGCTGCTATGAATAAGTTTAAGATGCAGGCCGCAGGAGAGGTTGGCGTTAACCTCAAGGAGGGTTACAACGGTGACCTTACCTCCAAGCAGGCGGGTAGCATCGGTGGTCAGATGGTTAAGAAGATGGTAGAGTCCTATGAGAACTCTATCAAGAACAACGGCTAATTTTTAGTCCGAGTTTCCGAATTTCTTTTCCAAAGCCATTCTTCCCTCACCTGCTGTGCCCGTGAGGGGAGAAGAAAAGAGCGACCGTTCCAATCGGGACGGTCGCTTCCTTGTATATCATATAGGTACAATTTGCGTTTATTCCGCGCGGTAAACCACCTTGCCGTCAACAATCGTGATATAGGCTTCGGTACCAACCTCATGGAGCGGATCGGCTTGCCATATAACAACGTCTCCATCCTTACCGACCTCGAGGCTTCCAACTCTATCCCCGATTCCGACGAGCTTTGCGGGATTTACCGTGATGGCGCGCCAAGCGGTTTCCTCAGGCAGACCGGATTTCATAGCCATTCCGGCAACCATGGGAAGATACTGAATTTGAATCACGCCGGCATCTGTGATAATCGCGATATCAACGCCCGCTTTATGAAGAGCGGCGGGCGTTTCGAAGCTTTTATTCAAAAGCTCGTATTTGGAAATTCCGCCCATCGAAGGACCTACGAATGCGGGATATCCCTCTTTGGCAAGCGCATCCGCAATAATGGCGCCGTCCGTGCAATGATCCAGCGTCATCTTCACGCCGAATTCCTTTGCAATTCGGATGGCCGTGAATATATCATCCGCTCTGTGCGCGTGCGCCTTCAGCGGAATTTCCCCCGCCATGACGGGAAGCATAGCTTCCATTTTAAAATCAAATGAAGGATCCTTCCCTGCCTGCTTATCCTCGTAATATTTCTTTGCTTTATAAAGAAATTCCCGAAGCATGGCGGCGATTGCCATGCGGGTTTTCGGCGCTTTGCCGTTGCCTCCGTAAGCTTTTTTCGGATTTTCGCCGAAAGCGCATTTCATCGCAACCGGATCCTTGATGACCATATCCTCCACGCGGCTTCCCACGCATTTGATCGCCGCAAACGTGCCGCACAGTATATTGGTACTGCCGGGGCCGGTGCAAACGGAGGTTACGCCGCCGCGAATCGCGTTTTGGAAGACAACGTTTTGCGGATTGATTCCGTCAATCGCGCGCATTTCGGGGGTAATTGGCGTTGTAGATTCATTGTAATCTCCTCCGCTCAGATCTCCGAGACCTATATGGCAATGCGCTTCCACGCATCCGGGCGTTACAAGCCGCCCCTCCGCATCAATCACCGTTGCCGATGCAGGTGCTTCAAGGGCACTGCCAACTGCAAGGATTTTTCCATTATCATCGATCAGCACGCTGCCGCCCTCAATATCCGCACCGGCCATTGTTTTCACATATCCGTTTTTGATTAAAAGCATAATCAACACTCCGTTTTTTCTTTAGTATAGCATTTTAAAATACAGATGTCAAGCAAAGTACAAGAAAAAAGGCCCTTGAGTCAGGGCCTTTTTCTTACGCATTTTTGTTTTCTGTATTAACAAAAAACATAAAGACAAGAGAGCTCACGAGAAGGAGCATCGGATAGAACATATGGGCGATTACGCTAAAAGCAGTAAGCTCAAAGCCCATAGCGCTTACTGCAGAGAGAGCAACGAGCATCTGTGCACCATACGGCAGGATGCCCTGGAAAATACAGGAGAAGGTATCCAAAATAGATGCTGTTTTCTGCTTTGAAATGCCATAATCCCGCGCCATTTCGGCGGCGATCGGGTTGGCCATTACGATGGCAACGGTATTGTTTGCCGTGGAGATATCCATAAGACCGACGAGAAGGCCAATTCCGAGCTGGCCTGCGCGCTTACCGCGGAATATGCGGCGAATACCGTTCAGAAGGGACTGGAAGCCGCCCGCCTCTCGAATCAGGGCGCAAAGCGCGGAAACGAGGAGCGCAACCATTGCGGTTTCAAACATGCCGGAAACACCCGATCCCATACCCGAAATCATACGGGTGAAGTTAACTGCGCCGGTGGACAGCATAACGATGCTTCCCGTTACGATACCGATCATGAGCGTTATAAACACGTTAATACCGATGATGCCGCAGATCAGAACGAGAAGATACG
>JAZQWS010000023.1:0-1300 GCA_045632465.1 Eubacteriales bacterium | reverse complement strand
TTTTCGATCGTCAGCGTGCTTGGGCTTCCGTCCTTTTCGCAGTCGTAGCCCTCCATCGGCTGAAAAACAACGCGGTTTGCAATCAGAAACCCGCCTGCGTTCAGCGGTTTATCGAGTAAACGTTCCATCAAAAAAGCCTCCGTTTTTTCTTCTATCTGCATTGTATCAGAAAACAAAAGCAATTTATATAGTAAAATTTGCAAAAAACATTGCGTTTCTTGCAAAAATATGATAGGATAATAAAAAAGCAAAAGGAGTCGCCGTATGTTAGACGTATGGAGCTTTGGCGGGTATCATTTAGAATATAAGGAAAGTGTTGTCGGCGGCGAGCCCTTGTGGGAAAGCCATTGCCACGTAAGCTTTGAAGCGATCGCCGTCCTCGAAGGGGATATAACGGTAGGCTACGAGGGCAAGCGTGTCCGCATCACGGCAGGGCAATGCGCCCTTCTTTCCCCCTTGGCTTACCACACGGTGGATGCCAATCACCGTGGCGTGTATCGCCGCGTAACCGTCCTTTTTGACACTGCCGCCATCCCCGCGCCCCTGCGAGAGCGCCTCGCCTCGGCAGGAAAAGAAATCTATCTCGTCCCTTTTTCTGAGGCAGAGGCGCTTTCTGCCGCCTGCCTTTCCTCGGATAGGGAATTCTTTGCGCCCCTTGCCGAAAGCATCCTGGTTCGTATGCTCTATGATGCTGTCCGCATCGGCGGCGCGGCGGAGGTGGCACAGATCGATCCGCCGCTTGCGAAAATCCTGTCTTATATTGATGCGCATCTTTGCGAGCCGATCTTCCTTGATGCCATCGCCTCCGCCGCCATGCTCTCAAAATCCTCCCTATGTCACCTCTTTGCCGAGCGCATGAAGACCTCGCCGAAGCAGTATATCTTAAAGAAAAAACTCGCCCTCGCAAGGGCGCGCATCGGGGAAGGAATGATACCGACGGAGGCGGCACTCTCCGTAGGCTACGAGGATTACAGTAGCTTCTACAGAGCTTATAAAAAACATTTCGGCGAAAGTCCATCCGAAGAAAAGAGCGAAAATGCTTGATGCAAGCATTCTCGCTCTTCTATATATTTTTGTAAATATTTATTTGCAATACTCAACATTGACAGGCAATCCCGTCTCGGTGGAGCGGATCGCCGCAACGCAAACGGCAACGGTGTCTGCTCCCTCTCGTGCGGAAACAGCAACCTCCTTGTCGTTTTTGATGATATCAACGAATTCCTCAAGCTCTGCCGCCGTATTGTGGCTTCCGATCGCAACGGGAATCTGAATTCCGTTCTTGTAGAGCTGGCTCGTGCCG
>JAZQWS010000022.1:0-9409 GCA_045632465.1 Eubacteriales bacterium | reverse complement strand
ACGTGTGTTCGGTGCGGAGGATGCTCTTGTGCGCCCGCAGCTGATGTCGGGTACACATGCTCTGGCTGTCACGCTTGGCGGACTTCTCAAGCACGGACAAACGCCTCTCTATATTTCGGCCGAGCCCTACGATACACTTCGTTCCGTGATCGGTACGGCGGGTGAGAGTCGCAACTCCTTGATGGCCTGCGGTGTTCTTTATGAGGAAATTGATCTCGTTGACAACGATTTTGACTATGCCGCGATTGAAAAAAGACTTTCGGAAGGCTTTGTGCGTGTGGCGGCGATTCAGCGCAGTCGCGGTTATGCGCAGAGAAAGAGCCTTACGATCGATAAGATCGAGCGCGTGATCAAGCTTATCAAGCGTGTTTCTCCCGAAACCGTGATCATGGTGGATAACTGCTACGGAGAATTCTGCGAGGACCGGGAGCCGACCGAGGTGGGAGCAGACGTTTTCGTTGGCTCAATGATGAAAAATCTCGGCGCGGGATTCGCCGTGAGCGGCGCGTATTGCGTTGGCCGCAAGGACGTGATCGAGGATATCGCGGAGCGCTTCTCCGCGCCCTGCGTTGGTAAGAGCCTCGGTGCAAATTTCAATCAGCTTGCCTCCTTTTACAAAGGCTTTTTCATGGCGCCTGCCGCCGTTTGCTCAACGCTGAAGTCTATGGCTTTTGCCGCGCGCATTCTGGAGCTTGCGGGCTTTGCTTCGGTTTCTCCCCGCTATGATGAGATCCGCACCGACATCGTGCAAACCCTGGATCTTGATACCCCCGAAAACCTGATCCGCTTCTGCCGCGGTATCCAGATGGGATCTCCCGTTGAGGCTTACTGCGTGCCCGAGCCCGGAGAAATGCCCGGCTATCCGCATGAGGAGATCATGGCGGCGGGCACATTCGTCACCGGCGCAACCAACGAGCTGAGCTGTGACGGCCCGCTGACACCGCCTTATACGGCCTATATGCAGGGTGGTCTTACATACGAATACGGAAAGCTCGGCGTTATGACCGCGCTGGACGAAATGCTGAAATAAGCAAACAATTGTGTGCATTATGAAAGATAAAACGTGTTATCTCGTGGGGGCGGGTGAGGCTTCGATTCTGCCGCCAATCTCGGAAAGTGACCTTCTTATTGCTGTGGATGGCGGCCTGCACGCCTGCACGGCGCAAGGGCTTTCTCCGAGCCTTCTCGTCGGAGATCTCGATTCCTTCGGAGATGCTCCATTGCCGGATCTCCCCATCTGCCGCTTCCCTGTGAAAAAGGATGAAACGGATACCTATCTCGCGTATCTTGAGGGCGTGAAACGCGGGTATTCCCATTTTGAAATTTACGGTGGCCTCGGTGGCCGCGCCGATCACACGATCGCCAACCTCCAGCTTCTGCGCCGCATTGCGGGGGAGGGGAGATTGGCCGCTCTGGTCGGCAAGGATACGCGCATGCTTGCATTTTCGGATCGTACCATTCAGCTTGAAACGAAGGCGGGGCAATCGCTCGGCGTGTTTGCGCTTTCGGAAATCTGCGAGGGCGTTTCAATCGCGGGCGCAGTGTATGAGCTTGAAAACGGCACGCTTAAAAGCGATTTTCCTCTTGGCGTTTCTAACACCGCTCTTGGGGAAAGCGTCACCCTCTCGGTGAAAAAGGGCATTCTTCTCGCCGTTCTTTCGGATGCGGAGAGGTAAGCCACGTAGGGAGAACGTGCGAAAAAATCTTGCCGTAGGCAAGGAATGCGGGACAAAATTTTTTTTGTCGATTTCTCTTGACAAGCGCGTTTTGCCGTGCTATACTCTTCGTAACGCTGACAACAGAATAATATCGGGGGTGCCGCAAGGCTGAGATGGATTTTTTCCGAACCCTTATACCTGATACGGATAATGCCGTCGTAGGAAGATGCTATGAAGAAATCGCCACACGGATATTTTCTGTGTGGCGAATTTTTTTATAGGAGGTTTTCCGAAGAATATGGAAAACAAAAAAGTTTTAGCTATGGTGGAAAGCGCCGTAATGATTGCGCTTGCCACGGTTTTGAGCCTTCTGAAGCTTGCGGAATTGCCGGCAGGCGGCTCGGTCACCTTTGCGTCGATGCTTCCGATCGTTTTGATCTCGTATCGCCACGGAATGAAGTACGGTCTTGCCGCAGGCACGGTGTACGGCGTGATCCAGCAGCTTCTCGGTCTCAAAAATCTTTCGTACGTAACGGGCTTTGCCTCCGTTATGGCGGTGATCCTTTTGGATTACGTGATCGCCTTTGCTGTGCTTGGCCTCGGCGGTTGCTTCAAAAAGAGTGGCATGCGCCAGAGCCTTGCGCTGGTTGCGGGCGCGGCGTTTGCATCTGCTTTGCGTTATATTTGCCACGTGATTTCGGGCGCCACCGTTTGGGCGGGGCTCTCGATTCCGACGAGTGCGGTTCTGATCGGCTCTTTGGCTTATAACGCCACATACATGATTCCCGAAACGCTGATTCTCTTGCTCGTTCTCTTTTATATTTCCGAGGCGATGGATTTTTCATCCGTTTCGCCGCGGCGCGTTGCGAGAGTGAGAAAATCCTCTGCGCTTTCCTTCGGTATCGTGCTTTCGGGCGGTGTGTTCCTGTTGGCCGCCGCCGTGTATGACGTGATTGCGATTTTCTCTGCATTACAGACCTCGGGCTCGATTGCACTTTCCGGGCTTTCGGAGGTACCGTGGCTTTGGGTTTGCATCATCAGTGCCGCAGGCGTTTTTCTCTTCGGCGCATCTGTTTTGCTTGCGCGCCGCTTGGATCGAAGATAAAATCCAACGAAATAATTATAAAAAAATAACAAAAAACATTCGTTCGATTGGTGAAGTTTTTCTTATCCTTTCCGAAAAGGGGAGACAAATCCCACTTTTGCCTTGCAAAAGAGGCCAAACTATGCTATAATATGACTGTTGTTTTCCTAAAACAATGGACAATTGCGCGTATCGGAGGCTTTTATGAGTGTAAAGAAAAAAATATTCCGCGCCTTGGAGGCTCTGCTTCTTGCAGTGGTTGTCATCGCGCTGATATGGGTATACGTTTCGGTTTCGGGTGAGGTTTTGGACATTCTTCACATGGGTGAAGAGGGAAGATATGAAGAGGTTAAGGAGTATCTGCGCGATCGGCGTCTGCGCGGTGCTTTGATCGTTTTCTTTCTCCAGCTTCTGCAAACGCTGGTTGCCTTCGTGCCGCCGGAAATTTTGCAGGTGGCGGTCGGCGTTGCCTTTCCTTTCTATATTGCAATTCCCCTGATGCTCATCGGCGCACTCATCGGTGCATCGCTGATCTTCGTGTTTGTAAGACAGCTGCATTGGCGGCTGACGATGCTGGAGCGTAATACCGAGCGCGTGCAAATGGCCGAGGGAAGAATGAATCACAAGAATGCAACCATGGCGGCCATGTGCCTTTGGTTTGTGATGCCGCTCGTTCCCTTCGGTGCGGTTGCGTATTACGGTGCGAATAAGCAGATTTCCTATCGGCGCTATATTCTGACCTGCGCCGTAGGCATGCTCCCTTCGATTTTGTTTTCACATCTTCTTGGTAGCTTTATTTACACAACCTTGGGGCTTTGGGAAATGAAAACGATGGTGCTTCTCTCGGTGGCACTTGCCGTTTTTCTCTCGATTCTGATGCTGATTCTCGGCGGATGGATCAAGCATGAATTTTATGACGAGCACGCCATGGAGCGTCCCAATCCTTTCCTTTATCATTTGGTTGTTCCGTTTGTAACGCTGGCCGCTTCGTTTTTTGCGCGCATCAGCCGCAGAAACTGTGAGCACCCCGCCGGAAGCCGCCCCGTGCTGGTTCTCGGCAGTCATACCTGCTTCTTTGATTTCTATTTTGCCGCAAAGGCATTGTATCCCCGACGCATGACCTTCGTTGTCAACCGCTTCTATTTTGAGGCGCACATCGTTCGCTGGCTGATGCGGCATCTCGGCTGTATCCCCAAGCGCCTTTTCACCCCCGACCTTGAAACCGCGAAAAAGCTGATGGCGGCCAAGCGCGAGGGATGCTCCGTGGTGCTTTTCCCGGAGGGAAGGCTTTCTGCCGCCGGAACGAGCTTCCCCTTGGTAGGAGACACGATTGCGCTCGTGCGCCATATGGGAATGGACGTTTATGAATACCATACCGTGGGAGGTTATTTCTGCAAGCCCAAATGGGGCATAGGTCTTAGAAAAACGCCCGTGGATATTCACCTGCACAAGATCGTCAGCGCCGAGGAGCTGGAGGGCATCACCGACGAGGTGTTGGAGGCAAAAATCAGCGCTGCGCTTTCTTACGATGAGTGCCGCCGCTATATTTCCTTGCAAAAGCCGGATCGTCGCGCCAATGTCAGAGGACTGGAGCGTATGCTCTTCCGCTGTCCGCTTTGCGGCGCGGAATTTGCGGGAAAAACCGAGAAAAACCGCCTGATTTGCACAACCTGCGGGCACGCGACCGTTTTTGATAAAAATTACTGCGCGGACGGAAAAACCATTTCGGAATTGCACGCCGAGCAGATGGAATATCTGAAAACGCTGAAGGATTATTGTTTTGAGCAAAAGACAACCATCCATCGGTTTGATAAGCGCCGCGGCGTTATGACCGAGCGCGGAGAGGGCATTTGCCGCCTTACCGAAGGCGCCATCGTTTACGAGGGAACCGAGGACGGAAAAGAGGTTCGCTACGAAAAAACGCCCGCCGAGCTGCAGGCTTTGATCTATACCGAGGGCAAGCATTTTCAGTTCTACGAGGGCAAGGAGCTCTGCTTCTTCTATCCCGAGGATCGGAATGCTTGCGCCAAGTGGTCGATGCTTTGGGATATTCAGCGTGAGCGCGTGATGCAGATTGAAAAGCTGCGTTCCGCAAGGCGCGATCTTGAAAAGGCGGAAAGCGAGCTCCTGTCCACCAAACAATAAAACGAATTTTTGCAAACAATTAATTGCAATTTCGCATTAAAGCACCTACAAGAAACGAATTTTTTCGGAAAGCTTGTGGGTGCTTTTCTTTTTTTCTTGCAAGCGATTTTTCTATGCTTTGAAAACTTTTTTCTTTGTTTTTATTCTTTGTAACGCATCGTCTTGACAATCGGCTGAAAAAAATATATAATTTAAGTAATGATTTTTACAAAAGAGAGCGCTCTTTGTATACAAGGGAAAGGAGATGCGCGAGATGAGAAGAAAGAATAGCCGCCCGGAGCTTTTGGCACCTGCCGGATCGGAGGAGGCCTTGTATGCCGCCGTTGCCGCAGGCGCAGATGCCGTTTATCTTGGCGGTAAAGCCTTCGGCGCGCGTGCCTTTGCCGCGAATTTTGATGAGGCATCGCTTGCGCGTGCGGTGGTCTATTGCCATCTGCACGGCGTTCGTCTCTACGTTACGGTGAACACCCTGGTGTATGAAAGAGAGCTTTCCACCTGGCTGGATTTTTGCCGTTCGCTCTATAAGATGGGTGTGGATGCCCTGATCGTTACGGATCTTGGCGGCATTTCGCTGCTTAGAAAGCACCTTCCGGCGATGGAGCTTCATGCCTCCACGCAGATGGGAATTCATAACAGCGAAGGCGTTGCCATGGCGGCATCTATGGGGCTCTCCCGCGCCGTGGTGGCGAGAGAATGCTCGCTCGCGGATATGAGGGCCATGGTAGAAAATGCGCCGCTGGAGCTGGAGGTTTTCCTGCACGGAGCGCTTTGCGTTTGCCATTCGGGGCAATGCCTCTTTTCCTCGCTCGTGGGTGGGCGAAGCGGTAACCGAGGTGAATGCGCCCAGCCCTGCCGCCTTCCTTACGGAGATGGAAAATACCCCTTGTCCCTGAAGGATCTTTCGCTTGCAGGGCATATTGAGGAGCTTATCGATGCAGGCGTTTCCTCGCTGAAGATCGAGGGAAGAATGAAGTCGCCCGATTACGTTTACGGCGTTACACGGATCTATCGCAGACTTCTGGATGAAGGAAGAAACGCAACGGAGGCGGAGGAAAGAGAGCTTTCTGCCCTCTTCTCGCGCGATGGATTCACCGACGGATATTTTGTAGGTCGCCTTAGCGGCATGACGGGTGTTCGCTCCGAGGCGCAGAAGGCCGAGAGCCGCGCAATGGAAAAAGGGGCGTTTTCGCCTTTGCGCGTTCCCGTTTCGGCCAAGGCTGTTTTCCGCGAGGGCGAGCCCTCCTGCTTGACACTTATGGCTGAAAAGAAAACGGTCACGGTGTACGGTGACGTACCCGAAAAGGCCATCCGTGCGCCGCTTTCGGAGGGCGAGCTTCGGGAAAGGCTTTGCAAGATGGGTAACACCTTTCTTTCTCTTTCACCCGAGAATATTTCGATCGAGCTTTCGGAGGGCATCAATCTCTCGCCCGCCGCGATCAACGCGCTTCGCCGTGCCGCCGCAGAAGCCATGGAATTCAGCGGCAGGGAAGCACCGGCCGAGGAGGCGATCTCTCTGCCTAAGGCGGAGGTTTTGCCCCCGATCAAAACCGCGATTTTTCATATTCCGCATCTGCTTTTCTCGCTTTCTGCGGAGGAGCTGGCGGCATTTGATATCATCTTTGTGCCGCTCCTTTTTTATTCGGAGTCGCCCGCTGTTTCGGGTGTTGCGCTCCCGCCCGTTGTGATGGAGCATGAGCTTGGCGAGGTGCGCGAAAGACTTTCTGCCGCCGCTCGCCGCGGTGCGCGCTACGGTCTTATTTCCAATCTTTCGCATTTTGCGCTCTGCCGCGAGGCCGGGCTGATTCCAATCGGAGATTTTCGCATGAATCCCTATAACGTTGCTTCGGCCGCCGTTCTTCGTGCGCTTGGCGCGGAGCGCGTGCTTGCATCCTTAGAGCTGACGCCCCCGCGCGCCGCCTCTGTTGGCGGTGTGCTTGCGTACGGTCGCGCGCCCTTGATGCTCACCGAGCGTTGCTTTGTGCGCGAAAACGCGGGTTGCGCGGCTTGCCAAAGCTTTGCTTTTACCGATAGGCGCGGTATGCGCTTTCCCGTTCTGCGCGAATACGTGCATCGCAATCTGATCTTTAATTCGGTTCCCACGTACATGGGAGATAAAAAAGAGGAGCTTGCGCGCTATCGCATCTCGCATCATCATTTTATTTTCTCGGATGAATCGGCGGCCGAGATCCGCCGCATTTTGGCGGTCTACCAAAGTGGCGCGCCCCTGAATGGGCAGGTGCGGCGTATCGGTGTCAGCGAGGCGAAGGTCTATGACGGAGAGAAGGGCGCATCGGCGCAGGAGCGAAAAGTCGAAAAAACGCAGAATAAGCCCCAAAAAACGCCGCCTCGGCGCACGTGCGAGAGCGAAAAGCACGCGGAAAAGAACCGCTACCCCTCGGCACGAGAGAAAAATAAACCTAACAACGGAAAGAAAAGAAAATGAAAAAGAAGCTGATCCTTGCCTCCGCATCGCCGAGGCGCAGAGAAATTTTAACCGAAATGGGATTTGCGCTTGAGATCCGCACCGCAGAGGTGGACGAGAGCCTGCCGGAAACGGTTGCCCCCTATGACGGCGTTCGCCTCCTGGCGATCAAGAAGGGCGCGGCGGTCGTTGCCACCGTGGGAGATGCGCTTCCCGTCCTTTCGGCAGACACCCTTGTGGAGCTTGGCGGCGTGCCGCTCGGCAAGCCTATAGACCGTGAGGACGCCATTCGTATGCTCCGCGCCCTTTCGGGCTCCGTGCATTACGTGCATACCGGCGTTTGCGTGCATTATCGCGGCAAGACCTTTGCGGAAACCGACACCACCGCCGTGCATTTTCGCACGCTTTCGGAGGAGGAAATCCTTGCCTACGTGGAGAGCGGCGAGCCTATGGATAAGGCGGGCGCGTACGGCATCCAGGGTAAGGCGGGTGTATTCGTTTCAAAGATTGAGGGCGCATTTGATACCGTGGTGGGACTCAGCAGCCGCCTGGTGGAAAAGCTGCTTTCGGAAGCGGAGGCAGAGATATGAGAGCGCTCTCGCTTTCGGAAAAGCGCCGCCGCATGGAGGCGATCATTGATCTTTTGAAGGAGCGCTATCCTTCGGCGGAATGTGCCTTAAAATACGATGATGATCCATGGAAGCTTCTCGTGATGGGAAGGCTTTCTGCGCAATGTACAGACGAGAGAGTGAACGAGGTTTGCAAAGAATTGTTTGCAAAATTCGCAAATTATGAGGAAATGGCGGCGGCCGAGGTCGAGGAAATTGAGAAGATTATTCGCCCTTGTGGCCTCTTCCGTATGAAGGCGCAGAACCTCAAGGATGCCTCCGTGATGCTGCGCGATTCCTTCGATGGCAGTCTTCCTTCGGATATGGAATCCCTGCTCCTTTTTCCCGGCGTTGGGCGCAAGATCGCCAATCTTTTGCTTGGGGATATTTTCGGCCTGCCTGCCGTTGTGTGTGATACGCATTGCATCCGCATCTGCGGCCGCCTCGGTATGTATCCCGAGGTCCTGAAGGATCCCGCTCGCATTGAAACCCTTCTTCGCAAAATTATTCCGCCCGCCGAGGGAAGCGATTTCTGTCATCGTATCGTTTGGTTCGGGCGCGAGGTCTGCATGGCGCGCGCACCGCAATGTGCCGATTGCCCGCTTCGCTCGCTTTGCTTGCATGCAGAGCGCGAAAACGAAAAGCAAGCAGGGAAGCGAGGAGAATGACCGTGCGTGAAAAGCTTCATATCGATCTGCCCGTCATTGTGGAGGGCAAATATGATAAAAACACACTTTCGCAGATCCTGGATGCCACGATCCTGACCACGGGAGGATTTGCGATCTTTAACTCTAAGGAAAAGCAAGCATTGATCCGCCGCCTTTGCAAGGATGGCGCGATCGTTTTAACCGATTCGGACGGCGGCGGATGCCAGATCCGCTCCTTTCTTTCCTCCATTTTGCCGAAGGAAAGCATCCATCCGCTCTATATCCCCCGCATCGCGGGCAAGGAGAGACGCAAGTCCGCACCTTCAAAAAGCGGAACGCTCGGCGTTGAAGGCATGGAAGCGGATCTTCTTTACGAGCTTTTTCTTCCGCTGGCAAGAGGGGCGGCGAAAAAGGAGGGCGAGCCGATCACGAAAACGGATTTTTATCTCTGCGGGCTGACGGGCGCGGAAAATGCCACCGAGCGTCGCGATGCGCTCTCCCTCGCCCTCTCCCTCCCCGCGGGTATGGGTGCAACGCCCTTGCTCTCGGCGGTGAACCTTCTCCTTTCCAAGGAAGAATTTTATGAAAAAGCGCGCTCCCTTTTCGGGGATGCGCTCGGGGATGGATGATTTTTGTGCCATAAGCGCATTTTTTTGCGTTTATGGCACTTTATTTTTAATTATTTTGAAAAGAATATTATTTTGTTAATATTATGTTTATATTTATATGTTATACTTTTTAAGTTATAATTTTAAGATGCGAAAAATGCATCCTAAGAGCTGGAAAGGAGGGCCTCATAGCAGGTCTTTGAAATTATGATAAAGGTTGAAAATTTGGTAAAGCGC
>JAZQWS010000021.1:0-1671 GCA_045632465.1 Eubacteriales bacterium | reverse complement strand
AAACGAACGAGAGAAAAAAAGATGCCGCTGGGTGAATCTCCAAAACGAAATTTACGTGAAATATCACGATGAAGAATGGGGAAAGCCGCTCCGTGATGACAAGGCGCTCTACGAGCTTTTGATCCTGGAAAGCTTCCAGGCAGGGCTCTCGTGGGAATGCATTTTGAACAAGCGCGAGGCCTTCCGTGCCGCGTTTGACGGTTTTGATATTGAGAAGGTTGCCGCTTACGGAGAAGAAAAGGAAGAGGCACTCATGCAGAATTCCGGCATTATCCGCAATCGCCTGAAGATTCGCGCCGCCATCAAAAACAGCCGGATTTTTAAGAAAATCCAAGAAGAATTCGGCTCGTTTTCGAATTATATCTGGAGCTTCACAAAGGACAAAACCGTGGCAGAGGAATTCACCCTGCGAACCACCTCGCCGCTTTCCGATGCAATTTCAATGGATCTGAAAAAGCGCGGAATGACCTTTGTCGGTTCAACAATCATTTATTCTTATCTGCAAGCCATCGGAATTATCGACGGGCACGAGAGGGATTGCTTCCTTTATTGCCGATGTCGATAATTTTCACAAAAAAGCAGAGCGGAGGTTATTCTCTGCTCTGCTTTTTTGCTATTTTACGGCTTTGATCGTATGCGTTGCGCCCCATGCGGACAACACTTCGATTTTTGAAAATCCCGCCTCCGAAAGTGCTTCACATTCGTGCGCAACGGTGAGCGGTGTATCAAAATGATAGAATGCATCATCGGCGATTCCCTGCTCTTTTTTCAGGTGCAAAAGCTCGGCACGAAGGGAAGCTTCTTCTTCGTCTGTCGATGCAAAATAGTCAGTCAATATGAAATATCCCCGATCCTTCAAGGCGGCGAAAATCTTTCGGTACAAAGGGATCTTCTCCGCTTTTGTGAAATGGTGCAGGCTCTCCACCGAGACGGCGGCATCGAAAGCATTTTCACCAAGCGGAAGATCGAAATACGAGCCTAAAATCAGCCTTACATCCCGATCCGAAAACTTGCGTTGCAGCTCCGCAAGCATCCCCGGCGCAAGATCCACGCCAACGATTTTGGCGCTCGGGTTGCATTCAAAATACGAAGCAAGCTCAAGCCCTGTGCCGCACCCAAGATCCAATACACGCGCGCCTCTCGCCTTCGGGAGCAGACTTGCCGTGAAGGGATAAAACTCTTCGGCAGATGCAATATTCGTCATCATATGCTCGTCATAAGAAGACAAGCGGCGATCAAAAAACTCGCCCATTTTTTCAAGCATATTTTCACCTCGTTTTTCGGTTTTTCTTTTTTGTCAAATCATAGCTGATGCCGAGAAGCCAGCCAATCGTTTCATCGTCGCACTCGGAAAGCGACACGGTTAACCAATGCGTTTTGTTCATGTGATACGCGCGGTATATGCCGTGCTCAATCTCCGCAAGAGATTCAATTACCTCGGGCGCGCACTTCAAATTGACAACTTCTATTTGCATATTCGTTTCTTTCCCGAGTTTTTGGCCGCTGATGCGCATTGCAAGACAAAACCATTTCCCGCTATCCGCATGGCGAAAAACGCCGGTTTCAAAATCCTCTTCAAAAGGATAATCCGCCCTTACGCCATACGTATTAAAAACCAACATTTCAAATTCTTCGCGCGTCATACAATCTCCTTTCGAGTTTTTATAAGTA
>JAZQWS010000020.1:0-12120 GCA_045632465.1 Eubacteriales bacterium | reverse complement strand
AACGCCCTTGCTCTCGGCGGTGAACCTTCTCCTTTCCAAGGAAGAATTTTATGAAAAAGCGCGCGCCCTTTTCGGGGATGCGCCAAAGAATTGATGATTTTCGTGCCATAAGCGCATTTTTTGCGTTTATGGCACTTTGTTTTTAAATTATTTTGGAAAGAATATTATTTTGTTAATATTATGTTTATATTTATATGTTATAATTTTTAAGTTATAATTTTAAGATGCGGAAATTGCATCCTAAGAGCTGGAAAGGAGGGCCTCATAGCAGGTCTTTGAAATTATGATAAAGGTTGAAAATTTGGTAAAGCGCTACGGCGCAAACTATGCTTTGAACGATATTTCGTTTGAAATCGGTGAGAGCGAGGTCGTTGGTCTCCTTGGTCCGAACGGCGCGGGTAAGAGTACCACGATGAACATTCTGACGGGATGCCTGGCCGCTACCTCGGGTGTGGCTATGATCGGCGGCATTGACGTGCGCGAGGATCCCATCGCGGCCAAGCGCCTGATCGGCTATCTGCCGGAGCAGCCTCCGCTTTATCCCGACATGACGGTGGAGGAGTATCTCGGCTTCGTTTACGAGTTGAAGGGATGCGAGCTTGAGAGAGAGGCGCATCTTGAGGAGATCATGTCCGTGGTGAAGCTTGGTGAGGTTCGCCGCCGTCTTATCAAGAACCTTTCGAAGGGTTATAAGCAGCGTGTTGGTATCGCGCAGGCGCTGATCGGCGATCCCAAGGTCGTGATCTTCGATGAGCCCACGGTTGGTCTTGACCCCAAGCAGATCCTTGAGGTCCGCAACCTGATCCGCTCGCTCGCAAAGAATCACACCGTAATTCTTTCCACGCATATTCTCGCCGAGGTGCAGTCGGTTTGTAAGCGCGTTCTGATCATCAACCGCGGCCATCTCATCGCGGATAAGAGAACGGACGAGCTTGCCCGCACGCTGGAGGATACCGTGATATATCGCGCAAAGATCGCAGGCCCTGAAGCAGAGGTGCTCCCCGCGCTTCGCGCCATGAGCGGCATGCGCACCGTAAGCACCACGGGTGAGAAGGAGGGCGATGCCTCCGTTTATCTGCTCGAGGGCGCGCGCGGCTTCGATATCCGCAAGCCCCTGTTCCGCCTGTTGGCAACGAAGAATTATCCCCTCATGGAGCTTGCTCCCACGGGAACGGATCTTGAATCTATCTTCATTCGCTTGGTTGAAAAGTCCGATGCGGATGTGCGCAAATAATCGGGAGGAAAATTAAAATGCTTGCAATTTTTAAAAGAGAAATGCGCTCCTATTTCACGAGCGTGATCGGATACGTATTTTTGGTTTTGTATCTCGCCGTTGGCGGCGCGATCTTCTGCTTCACAACGCTGTACGCTATGTCGGCAGACGTAACGAGCTTCTATCTTTATATGATGATCTTCTCGGGCCTGATCCTTCCGATCCTGACGATGAAGTCCTTCTCGGAGGAGAGAAAGATCCGCACGGAAACCCTGCTTCTGACCGCGCCTATCTCGTTGACGAGCCTGGTGCTCGGAAAGTTTTTGGCGGCCTTCTCCGTGTTCGGCGGCTCGATCCTTCTGAACTCTCTGTACTTCATTTTCTTAACGCCCTATGCTTACGTAAAGCTTGCGCTTCTGCTGGGCAATCTCCTGGCGGTTCTTCTCGTTGGCATGGTGTTTATCTCGATCGGTCTTTTCGTTTCCTCCCTGACGGAGAATCAGCTGGCCGCCGCGATCGGAACGATTGCGATCATTCTGGGCTTCCTCGGCCTCGGTCTGATCAACACGCTTCTCCCCTCCGGCTATTGGCTTCGTTATATCTTTGATTGCTTCTCGATCTTCTCCCGCTTCCAGAGCTATACCAACGGATACTTCGATTTTGCATCCCTGCTTTACTATCTGTCGGTGAGCGCAGCCTTCCTTTACTTTACGGTGCGCGTGTATGACCGCCGCCGTTACCACGGTTAAAAGCGAGGGATCCCTGCAATGAATAAATTTTTTGAAAAGGTAAAGGCCGCCTTTGTTGCCGAGGGGCGCTTCTCCCCGGCGATCACGGCGGTGCTTCTGGCGATACTCGTTGCGTTGAACGGCATCGTGTACGCCTTGACGAACTATTTCGGGCTTTACGTATACCCCAAGGATATGCAGAGCCTGGCACTTTCCGGCACGAGTGACGCGCTGTTTGAGCAGATGGCGGCAGAGGATCGCGAGGTGGAGATTCTTTTCTGCATGGCAGAGGAGGATCTGATCTATCACGATACGGGTGCCTTCGTGCATTACACGGCAACCAGGCTTGCCGAGCGCTATAAGGACGTTATCTCGATCGAGTATATGAATATTCTCACGAAGAGAGACTCCAAGGGCAACAATCGCGCCGCGCTGATGGACGAGTATAAGAAGGCGCTTTCCGAGGGCGAGGTGCTTCGCGATACCTCGGTGGTGTTCACTTATAAAACGGCAACGGGGCGCCAGCATTACCGTGTTCTGACAGACAATACGAGCATCGGCTTTGCTTCCTTCTTTATGCTGGATGCCTCCGGTAACGCCGTTGCTTATAACGGCGAGGAGATCCTTTCTGCCATGAGTGTTCTCACGACGGAAAATCCCCCCAAGCTTGCGTACTTCACGCAGTATCATGGCGAGATCGCAGACGTTTCGATGACCTCGCTCCTGATCTGCGCGGGTTACGATATCCGCGTTCTGAACCTTCGCGATTCCGAGGTTCCCGAGGATTGTGATCTTCTTATTATCTCCTCTCCGCAAACCGATTTTGAAAAGGCGGCGGAGGGAAGCGGCGTGCGCACCGAGATCGAGCGTCTCTCCACCTACGTGGAGAACGGAGGCCATCTCTTCGTCACGCTTCATTCGTATTTGAAAAATCCTCTGAAGAATCTGGAGTCCTTCCTTGCATCGCATGGAATTTCCGTGATCAAGGAGGAGGGGCTCACCGGCATCGTTAAGGATCCCGTAAGCTCCATTCCCACGGATGCCTATACCCTTGTTTCTTCCTATGCCGGCGGTGCGCTGAAGGATACGGTGGAGAGCCGTGTTCCGGATCGTGGCGGCGTTGTGCTGACCGAAACGGCAGCTCTTTCCCTCGCAAACGAGGCAAAGGCCTTGCTTCTTTCCTCTCCCTCCGCCGTTCTTGAAGCGGATGGAAAGGTTGTGGACCGCGCGGGCACGTACGTGCTTGCCGCTATGGCTGACGTGAACGGCGGAGGCGATATCGTGGTCGTTCCCAGCGTGTATCTCAC
Source organism: Eubacteriales bacterium (assembly GCA_045632465.1). Lineage (GTDB taxonomy): Bacteria > Bacillota > Clostridia > Oscillospirales > CAG-272 > UBA1740. The sequence goes on along the minus strand of JAZQWS010000020.1, from coordinate 8,872 downwards.
CGCAACGGATGCCATGACGTCGAACACCTATTCCAACCGTGCCTTCGTTTACGGCCTGATCGAAACGCTTTACAGCGGCGAGGATCTTCCGTACGGATGCAATTGCGTGAATCTTGCAACGGATATGCTGGAAAATCTCACCGCACGTGCGGCAAGAAACTACGCAATCGTTATCTTCTTCATTCCTGCGGCATTGGCCGCCGGCGGCTTTATCTTCCTTCGCCGCCGCAAAAATCGCTAAGAAAGGATTCGTTACACGATGAAAAAAGATTTGTTTGTGGGAAAGCTCGGTCGGCGCCGCTTGCTGTCCGTGCTGCTTCCCATCGCCTTCGTCGCTTTGCTTCTGTTCCAGTTTTGGTTCAATAACTTCTCGGAAAAAAAGCAGCTTTACGTGGATCTGACCAGCGAAGGCTTATATACCCTCACCGAGAAAATGGTGAAGGAATGCGAGTATTTTGATGCGCTTGAGCGGGAGATCGTTGTCACCTTCTGCGCCGATCCGGACGTTCTGAGAGCCAATACCCGCGCAAGAACCGTTTACTATATGTGTCTTGCACTTCAGAATATTTATCCCAAGCTTTCTGTTGAAACCGTGAACCTTAAGAAAAATCCCACGGCTGTCAATCAGTATAAAACCACCTCGCTTTCCGAGATCACCGCGAGCGACGTGATCGTTTCGTACGGAGATGCCTTCCGTATCGCATCCGTGGATGCCTTCTGGACGACCAACAGCGAGGATGAGATTTTCTCCTACAACGGTGAATATAAGATGGCAACCCTCTTTCATTCGCTGACCTCCCGCAACCATCCCGTTGCGTACTTCGTGATCAACCACGATGAGCTTTATTACGACACGGAAAACAAGGATCATCCCGGCAATAAAGAGACGCTTTCGCTTTATAAGCTTCTGACCGAGCGTGGCCTTGTGGTAAAGACCTTGGATCTTTCCAAGGTGGACGAGGTCCCCGAGGATTGCGCGCTTCTTGTTATCAACAATCCCCGCTCGGATTACGGATACGATGATTTGAAGGGTGATTCTTATACCTACAAGAGTGAAACCGAGAAGCTTGACCGCTATCTCGTGCGCGAGCAGGGCTCGATCATGGTGGCAACGGATTACCGTCTTGTTGCCGAGGGCAAGCTCGATAACCTGAAGGACTTCCTCTATGAGTGGGGCTTTGAGCTTGGTGATAAGGTCGTTTCGGACGAGGGCGCTTACCTCGCAAACGAAAGCGGAACCTATACCGACCTCGTCGGCCAGTATATCACCGAGGAAAACACCTATGCTTACGCGATCTACGGTGCTTATGCATCTCTCGCCTCCTCGCCTCGCATGATCATCAGCGATGCGGGCGAGATCCGTTGTATGTACGATCTCGGAACGGGATCTCCCGAGCCCGGCAGCGATAACGTTTCCCGCTACTATGCTTCCTTCTTCTCCACTACGGATAAGGGTAAGCTTTTGGATGCGGAGGGCAACGTGGCCTCCACCCCCGGCGTGCGTGACGTTTGTGCGATCGCCCTGCGCTACGGCGTGGATTCCATCACGCTGGCGCATACCTATTCCTATGTGTTCTGCGCCAACAGCGCAAGCTTCTTCTCCGAAAAGAATCTCGGAAACGCATCCTTTGCAAACTACGATATTACGAGCGCTCTCGTTGAGAATATTTCCCGCGAGGACGTTTATGCATCGATGGATCTCGGCGGCTCCTCGCTGAACTCCGCTTCCTACGGCGGAAAGCCCCTGCAGAGCCCCGCGATCGCAACGCAGACCACCACCATTTACGAGAGCGACGGAAAAACCATTGTAACCGTGAACCGCCCCATCACCATGGGCGCAAAGGTTGCCATCTCTCTCATTGCCGTTTTCGTTCCCCTGTCTGCGGCTGCTGCCGGCGTATTCATTTATCTGCGCCGCAGATTCCGCTAAGAAAGGAGTAAGCAATGCAATATATTAAAAAAAGAAACAAAGCCTCGCTCCTTTTGCTTCTGACGGGTGTTATGGCCTTTCTGATCGCAGGATATTTTATCCTTGCGGCGCTTCTTCCGGATGGAACGGAGCAAAACGAAGAGCAGAAGTATGAGCAGCTTGACTGGGAGGGAACGGGACAGCGCGTGTTTCCGGATATCAACACGGAGCTTGTGCAGTATATCACGGTAAATGCTACCGCAGGTGTTGATTTCGCAAGCTACGGCTTGATCAAAACCGAGGACGGAACGTTTTCTCTTTGGTATCAGGCAGAGAAGGGAACGGATGATTATCGCGAGTATCGCCCGGACATCGTTTCTGCCGATCCCGCTTTCACCTATTCCTCGCTCTATGCGATGGATTCCTTCGGCCAGGGCCAGGTGGCGCGCTTCTTCTATCTGCGCTCCGCCATCACAACCATGTATTTCACCGAGCGTATCAGCCTCGAGGGACTGACGGATAACGAAAAGCGCAGCTATCTTGAGGAATTCGGTTTCGTGGATTACGGTGATTACGACGATCCCACCGATAATAAGGATCTCGGTGTTATTGTGAATTACGGTGTGACCGATAGCACCACGGGTGCAAACACAGATTTCCACGTGATCCGCATTGGCGGCAAAAACGTTTCCGAAAGCGGATATTACGTGATGCTGGACGATCACCCCTATATCTATGCAACCAACAACAGCACCATCGGCTATGCAACTCAGCCCTACACCTACTATATCAATCCCGCCGTTATTTCTGCGGGACTTGCGGTAGACTCGGCTTACGAGCCTTATCTGATCAGCGATTATCATCAGTGGAAGAATACCTTCGTCAGCACCCCCGGCGCATCGATCGATGCGGATGCCGAGGTTGTTGTGAAGGCGGAAACCACTCTGCCCGCCGATCATGATAAGGGCGGACTTCTCACTAATATAGAGAGCACCTCCTTCCATCTTGGCGAGCTTGCCTCCCGTCCGGAATACGCGCGCCTGATCCGCTTGCTGACGGCGCAGAAGCTTTCGGGCATTCTGAATCCCGATAAGGATGATGAAGCGATCTTGGATCTTTCGGATCCCCTTTATATCACGCTTGTGACCGAGGGCCTGAAGCTCACCTTCCCCGAGGGTGTAACCTCGATGACCTATACCTATAAAATCAAAGCGGTTCTCTCTGCGCTCACCGAGAATGGCGAGGTGATTTCGGGTGCGATTCCTGCGGATGCAACTGCGCTTCGCATCGCCTTCGACCTCTATACGGAGGGCTCTGCCCAGCCCCGAAATGCGGAAACACTCTATGCAGTGATCTCTCTTTCGGATGGCCGCATTGCACCGTATGCAGATGCGCTTCGTGCTGTGACAATCGGCGAAGATGTAAACATTTCTTTGGATATTGTGTACGATCAGGCGAATTTCTCGGATGTTCATAAGAGAAAAATCAAGCTTTACGTTTCGGATATTATCGCGATTTACGATAAGAACGGAAAGAATGTCACTAAGATCACCGAGGAATCCATCGTTTCCTATCGCTACTACCTTGAGATCAACGGCGTGAAGCAGGATGCTTATCTCACTGCGGCGGACAAGGTTGCAGATATGGATGAAGCCAACCGCGCGCTCTTCCTCTCCATCGGAGGCAAGGCAACGAGTGTGAATCAGCAGATCGGCTCGTACGTGGAATATCTCGGCGTTATGCAGGACTTCATCTCCTATAAGATCACGTCCATCCCCTATATGGTTTGCCGCGAGGAGATCGTTCACTTCGAGTTCCGCAACTTCTCCGAGCGCGATCCCTTCTACGGAGAAAGCATTTACACCAACCTTCTGGAGGACGAGCGCGGGCTTTACGGTCTGAACAACTCCTCTTGTGAGGGCGTTCTTCTGCATCTTGGCGGTGCGGGTGCCAGCACCACCGCATCGAACGGCTATGCCGGAAGTGAAACGGTCGCCGTTGGCTTAACGCCCGAAAACATGCGTAAGTACGGACTTTACGCGCACACCGTTTATTATGAGCTTCCCCGCGGCATCAACGGCATCCAGAACGATGGCCTTGAGGGCGAGGAGGTCATGGACGATTATACCTGGCAGAACACCCTCGGCTTCACCGTTTATATCAGCGATAAGCAGATCGACGGAAGCCGTTATATGGCCTCGGATCTTTACGACGTTGTGGTTCGCGTTGTGGATGAAAAGCTCGACTTCGTTGAGTATAGCTTCGTGGATTTCTGGGCAAGACGCCTTCTGGTTTCCACGGATATCGACGATCTTGAGGAGGTTTCCGTAGAGTTCAACTTTGAGGAGATGTACGGAAGATTTGATTTCATCCTCGAGCATCTCGATGCATACGATCCCAACCAGGATAAGACCGTGGATAAGATCCGCCTGAGCGTTCGTCCCGGCGTGCAGACCTACGTGAACGCCCTGATCGCCTTCATGAAGGAAAACGGCAGAGAGCCGGACGGTCAGCTGATCCAGTCCCTCGTTTCCTTCTATAACAAGGTCGGCCCCGAGGAGCTTTTGAGCGCGAACGGTGTCAGCGGATACGATAACGATTATTCCGCCACCTATTTCTTCAAGCAGACCTTGGGTATCATGTACACCACCATGTATCTCGATACCTATACCGCAGAGGAGCAGGCGGAGATCCTTGCCAATGCTCCCATGCTGGCGCGCATCTCCTTCAAGCTTTCCGACCGAGCGAACAGATACGTGTATGAATTCTATCGCGCGTCTGACCGCCGCGTGCTCGTAAAGATCTACGAGGCAGGTGCGGATGGTGTTGCCACCACGGCGGCCGTTTCTGATTTCTCGATCTCAACGGCAACCTTCAAGAAGATCATCGGCGCGTTTGATACGATTCTGAATGCAGGTATCATCACCGGAGACGAGCCCTATTTCGATTTTAACGCTAAGAATTAAAAATATTTATATTTTATTAAAAAAACTTGAGAAAAAGCGGTTGCAATTTCCTTCGCGTTGTGATATAATATTCACATATGCGAAGGAAGAGCCGCTCGGCTCTCGCAATTTACAAAAAACAAAGAGGTTTTAAACAGATGAAAAAGAGAATTCTTGCTCTGGCGCTCGTGATCGTTTCGCTTGTATCGGTTCTCACGGGTTGCGCTTATCGTTACGATAAGAAGGACATGTCCGAATACGTAACGGCGGATTACACGGCTTTTGAGGCTCTTCTGAAGAGCATCGATATCAAGGGCGCCGATTTTGGTCCGTACGTTGAGGGTAGCACCGCAAGAGACGATAAGGTGCTTGAGAAGATTGACGAAACGCTGGCAGGTAAGATCGCCACCGGCGATGCAAAGGTTGACGGCGCTTACGGCTTCCGTCAGAAGATCTACTATGCTTTCTACTGCAAGACCGCAGATGGTAAGATCTTCGAAACCAAGAATATGGATGGCGCAAAGCTTGCATCCCTTCTTTCCAACCCCGAGTATAATGCAGGTAATGCGACCGAGGAGCTTGCGCTTGACAGCGCGCTTCTGAAGGAGATCTTCAAGGCGATCAACGGTAAGGCTACCGCAGATTATAAGTATGAGAGCGAAACCACCGGCACGATGGCTGCAGGCGATAAGGTTTTCGTAACCTATAAGTACACCTACACCGATGCAAACGGCGCTTCCAAGTCCGTAACCAGCGAGTATATGCTTCTTGAGGTTGCAGATATGCCCGAGGCAGGCGCAACCAAGATCGAGCATCTTCTTGTAGGCAAGGCTCTTGGTAAGGTTGAGGGAACCACCGAGGCTCCCCTGAAGTTTACGAGCACTGAGCTTGGCACGGAGTGCGTGGTTGACTCTATGACCGTGCATTTCAGAATCAAGGCAGGTCAGAAAATCGAAGTAAACTACGAGGCAACCGAGGATAAGACTTACACCAACGCCGCTGACATCGCTACGGATGCAAAGGTAGAGGTTAAGAAGGGTGACGTGATCACCTACGTTGTTTATCCCGCATACGCACAGATGGTTGCTGAGCTGAATGCAACCACTATTATCAAGACGATCTATGGCGAGAATATCTCCACCTCTTCTCTTAAAATCTTCACCGAGAATGAGGCTATGGAGAAGCTGATCGCAGAGGTTGTTAAGCTTAAGAGCGCATACGATCAGGCAAACTCTAAGGTAACCAGCGCAGGCACCTCCGCAACCGATGCGCAGAAGGCAACCAGAGACGAAGCTAAGAAGAAGCTGGACGATGCAGTTGCCGCTCTTCCCGCACAGCTTCTTGCTACCTCCGAGGATGCAGAAAAGCTCATCATGGATGCTTACAAGGAAACCGTTTACGATTCTCTTGAGACCGCATACGATACCGAGATCCGCAAGCAGCTTGGTCAGAAGCTTTGGGCAGCGATCGAGGCAGGCGTTAAGGTAGATGCAGAAAACCTTCCTAAGTCCGCCGTTAAGGAGGCAAAGGATCGCATCATCGCAGGTCACAAGAATACGTACTACACCGGTACTTACACCGATAGCTCTACCAACAAGAGCGTTGCTTACACCGATACCTATAAGAACTTTGACGAGTACCTTTCCGCCGTTGCTTATAAGGATAAGGATGTAGAGGCATCGATCGATGCAGAGGCTAAGGCTGAGGTTGTTGAGCTGATCCGCGTTTATGCCGTTGCACAGAAGTATTCCGAGAACGTTGCCAGAGTAACGAATGCTGATATTGCTTCGTATGCAGACGAGCTTTATCCTTCTCTTTACTACACCTTCTATCTCCAGGGTAACTACTATCCCACCGTGGATGACATCATCGATCTGTACGGTAAGACCGCGCTTCGCGCCGCTCTCACCTTCGATCGCATCATGGGCTACTTCCTTGCAACCGATAAAGATGCCGATCACGTGAAGTACATCAACCTTGGTACTATCAATTACGTTGGCTAATTGCAAATAGGGCGCAAGCCTGAATATGTGTTTCAGAAAAGGACTTCTCGGATCGGGTAGTCCTTTTCTCATAAAAAAATAGCGGCATAGCCCTATATGGCGCGCCGCTTTCGTTCTTGAAAGAAAGAAGAAAAAATTTGAAAAAGGTAGAGCTTTATACAGACGGCGCTTGTCGCGGTAATCCCGGCCGCGGCGGCTGGGGCGCCATTTTAGTGTACGGAAAATATGAGCGCGAGCTCTCCGGCGGCGACCCGATGACAACGAACAATCGCATGGAGCTTATGGCGGCGATCGAGGGGCTTTCGGCCTTGAAGGAAAGCTGCGAGGTGGATCTGTATTCGGATTCCAAGTATCTTGTGGATGCCTTTCTGCTCGGTTGGGTGAAGGGCTGGCAAAGAGAAAATTTTCGCCGCGGCAAAAAGGACGAGGTGAAAAATCCCGATCTCTGGGAGCGCCTGATCGCTCTCTGCGAGAAGCATACCGTGCGTTTTATCTGGGTCAAAGGGCATGATGGGCATGCCTATAATGAGCGGTGCGACCGACTTGCAACCGCTTATGCGGATTCGTTTCTTTGATATAATGAGGTAAATGAACATGAGTAAGAAAAAGAAGAAGTCTTCGGCAAAGAAAGCAGCCGCTATGCCCATGAAGGCAAAGAAAAAGACGGTAACATTGTCTGCGCGCGGTCGCCGCATCGTTTTGTTTTCCGTGCTTTTGGCGTTGATCCTCGGCGCAGTGGTCGGCTCTGTTTTTGCCATTCGCGCATTTCTCGGCTATGGCCGCGACTTCAATTATTTAGATAAGGATCTTTCGAAGTACGTAACGATCTCGGAAGAGGATTTTAAGAAAATCGCTATGGTCGTTGCGGTGGATAAGCCAACAAAGGAGGATCTGGAGCGCGAGATCACCTCTCTGCTTGTGCAGTATAAAAAGCTTCCCGCGGGCGCTTCCGATCCCGATGACGTGATCCAAAACGGAAGCGTTGTCAGCCTCTATTATTCGGGCTATACTCTTTCCGAGGATGGAGATAGAGAGTATTTCTCCGGCGGCTCGAATCTTTCCGCATCGGCGCAAAACCTTGTGATCGGTTCATCGAGCTTCGTCTCCGGCTTTGAAGAGGGGCTCATCGGCATCCGTCCCTCCGACACGGTGGTGCCCACGATCATTTCCTCCGGCACGCTTTCCGAGGGCGACGAGGTGTACGTCAATATCGAAGGCTTCCATCCGAGCGGAAGGAATCTGAAGCTCTATGGTCAGCGCCTCGTGCTCACGCCCGCATTGGATGAAGAATATGGCGAGGGCTTCTACGAGCTTTTGCTTGGTAGCGAGCTTGGAACCAACGTTTGCAAGCAAACAACGATTCTTCCGAGCAAGAAGGATGGCGAGGGCGACTTCGCGTATCAGAACCTGCGCTCGCTTTATAAGGCCGAGGGCGGCAAGCCTTACACCGTGCAGGCCTATTTCCCCTTGAACTACGGGCAGGACAATCTGAACGGAAAAGTTGCTTATTTTGACGTTTATATTAATAATACCACCACGCACGTTCTCCCTGAATTCACCGATGAATTTTTAACCGAAACGGTTGGCGTTCTTCCCGAAAAGCTTGCAGATTACGAGGGAAGCACCCTCACCGAGAAATATAGAAGCTACGTTTGGGAAGCGCTGGAGCAGGATTATGAATCCCGCCTTCTGGAAGCCACCGAGAAGAAATTCTGGGAGAAGATCGTCAACGTTGCAACGGTAAAGCGCGTTCCGCGCTCTGCTATGCTGGAGGTGTACGATTCCTATATTCAGGATCTTGAGTCTACCTATCAGAGCTATCTGACGAGCATGGGAACCACGTCGGCGCTCTATCCCTTTGATACCTTCTGCAACGAATATTTCGCAAAATCTCTGGCAGAGGGTGAGCATTACACCTCGTATATCAAGCGCCTCTCGAAGCAAACCGCAGGCGAGAAGGTTATCTTCTTCTATGCGATCCAGCTTCTCGGCGTTGCGCCGAGTGAAAGCGAGCT
>JAZQWS010000019.1:0-4619 GCA_045632465.1 Eubacteriales bacterium | reverse complement strand
CAAGCCAATCAGCAGAACGAACACTAAAATCGGGCAATAATATGTATACCCTTGGACAAGTCGCTTTCCGTTTTTCTCTTTTATTTTGACGTTTACCCATGCTTTAGCTCTTTGTAAATCATAATGTCTATTACGTTCACCGGTTTCGTAATAACCTGTAAAACCATTTTTACGGGAATATAAATGCAGTCCTTTTCGAGGAGATGTATAGTTCGTAAATATATTCCACGAAGAATGTTGTTCCCATTCATAATAAGACGAAATACGGTGCTTAATTTCATCAACTGTTAAAGAAGTTTCAAATTCAAAAAAGCGCATTCTCTCACCGCCTTTCTGTGATTAGTATATCATAAAATCGTGGAGATTGCAAGGGATTTGCAATTTGCCATTAGGATTCGAACTCCCACGGGTGTGAAGGACATATGATGCTTCATTTTTCTAATTTGCCGTATTTTTTTATAATTCTTGCATCTCTTTTTGCTTGCATTTCTCGATTATGCTTAATCTCCCAACGGTAGAAAAATAAAAATGCCAGCCCTATAAGGAGAGCAAGTAAACCGAAGATAATATGCATCGCCCAATTTGTTGGGTCATCATTGTTGTAAGTAACAATTTTATTTCCGTCAATAATTATTTCTTCGGCGTATTTTTTGAAAGGTAAAATTTTATTAGTGTCATACTTTATAACAGCAACCGTATCCTTGATCAGAACATCGTACAGCTCTGTTGCATTATATTCGCCTGTAATATTATATCTTTCGCCGTCCTCTGTGATGATATAGTGATAGGATGCACCGTATCGTCCACCGCCGTGGTAGTCAAATTGTGAAATAACAATTTCTTTTTCCTTGTGTTCTTCTAAAGGTGTAGCTGGCATGAGTGGATATGCAAGGATAAAAAAGCCCGCGAAAATTGCAACGATTCCAAAAATAAGAACACTAATGAATTCTTTCTTTATTTGTTTATCGCTTTTTCTGCGCATCTTCCCACCGCCTTTCTGTGATTAGTATATCATAAAATCGGGGAGATTGCAAGGTTTGAAATAAAAAACGCTTTTCGCATTGGCGAAAAGCTACCTTACTTATTCACTATTCACTATTACCTATTACTTGCCAAAAAAATTCCTCGTTGGGAGAGAAAAGTGAAGAGTGAAGAGTGAAAAGTGAAAAGGTAAAAAAATATCCTCGGAACAAGTCCGAGGAATTTTTTTGGCAAGAGGCTACGAAAAAGATATTTTTTGAGAACTTCCACTAGGATTTGAACTCCAACGGTCTTACGTTATGTGTTGTTGTGAAAATAATATAACGTATTTGTTTGAGTGTCAAAAAAGTAAATATCGTAGTTTACAAGTGATGTGTAGCCATCATCCCACGTATGCTTTTCGGAATCAATGTACAGATAATCCTCAAAATCAATTAAAGACCGGTCAAAGTCATAATTAACAACAATTTCACGCGAAGCATTGCCCTCGCGATATGTTTCAATCCAGCTTTCAAAATCGTCTAGATGCTCATTTAATATATCAATATCCGACTGCTCAATTTTTGAAAAATATTCGTTATCGGCAAAATCAACCGAATCATAATAATATTTTGCGTAATCAGTGAAGTCTTGAAATGCACCTTCGGAATAAAAAACGTGACTTTTGTATTCGCCGAGAGAAATTAAGACTTTATCTTCAGAGGCAGCGCAAGAGGTGAGTAAGAGCGTTATCAATGAAACCACCACAAGAAAAGACACATGCTTTCTCATGTAATATACTGATTTTTTCATATCCCCACCGCCTTTCTGGGATTAGTATAGCATAAAATCGGGAAGATTGCAAGGGGTTTGCGGGAAATTGGGGCGAGGATTCGCGCCAAATCACGCCGTAGGCGTGTATACAGAGTTTGCCGCTCGGAAAGTAACAAGAGGATAGAGTTTGCCGCTCGGAGTTGGCTTTGCAAAGCCCGTTCCGCCTTGGCGGTAGGGCGACTCCCATCTCCTCGCATGGCAAGATACCGCCGTTGGCGGTATGCATAGTCTGCTTACTCCACCTGCGGTGAAGGCAGACTATGCCGGACCGTATGTCTGCATCGCATCCGATTTCGGATGCGGAAAAACAAAAAGGACACCACAAGGGTGTCCTTTTTGTTTTTGGCAGCGGAACTAGGATTCGAACCCAGACATACAGAGTCAGAGTCTGCTGTGCTACCTTTACACAATTCCGCTATTCGGTTTCAAGCAGAAGATATTATAACACAAATAAAATGGTTTGTCAATAGATTTTTGAAATTTTTGTTCGGAGAGGGGGAAAAATTGGATTTTGCATGGAATTTTCCCTCGCGCGGGGCGAAGATTGCTTGACAAGTGCGCCTGAAATTTGATATAATACCGTTAATCAATTTCGTTTTAAGAGGATTTTATGTGAAACAACCCTTTATCGGGTTTTAACTTTAGTGTTCACGCTATCTTGCGTTTTGTGCGGTTGCCATAGGCGACAGAAGGGAGATTTTTATGAAGCTTTTATTTCTCGGCACGGGGGCGGCGGACTATGATGCGAGCCATCGCGATCTGCCGGGCTATCGCAGAAATGCAAGCGCCTTGGTGGACGGTGCTTTGCTGATCGATCCCGGCCCTTGCGTTTTCGATGCGCTGGCGACCTTCGGCGTTGTGGCAGAGGGGATTCGCTACGTGATCAACACGCATCCGCACAGCGATCATTTTAATAAGGAAACGCTTTCGGCTTTGGAGGCGAAGGGCGCGCAGTTTGTTACCTTTGCGGATGGGGAAACCAAGCGCATCGGCAAATACGAGATCACCGCGCTTGCCGCCAATCATTCGATCGGGACACAGCATTTTATCATTGACGACGGCGAGAAAAAGCTTTTTTACGGCCTCGACAGCGCGTGGCTTCTTTACGAAGAGGTGCAGAAAATCATCGAGAAAAAGATCGATCTTGCGGTTTTGGATGCAACGATCGGCTTCGTTGCGGGGGATTATCGCATTTTCGAGCATTGCAATCTCCCTATGATTATAGAAATGAAGAAAACGCTCGCGCCGCACGTGCGCCGCTTTGCGATCAGCCATATGGCGCGAACGCTTCACACCGATCACGAAACCCTTGTGCGGGATATGAAGCCTCACGGCATCGAGGTTGCCTTTGACGGCCTGGAATGCGAGATTTAAGAGAGAGGAAAGAAATATGAAAAAGTTTTTATACGAAACCCATTTACACACAAGCCCCGTGAGCAAATGTGCGGATTTCAGCGTTCGTGAAAATCTGGAGTTTTATAAGAGCATCGGGTATGCGGGCGTTTTTATCACCAACCATTTTTTGGACGGAAATATCGGCGGCGACCGCTCCCGTCCTTACGCCGAGCAGATCGAGTTTTATTTCTCGGATTACGATGAGGCGCTTTCGATCGGGGAAGCGCTTGGGATCTCGGTTTTCTTCGGCGTTGAAACCTCCTACCGAGGAACGGATTTTCTGATTTACGGTCTGGACAAGGCCTGGTTTCTTGCGCATCCCGAGATCAGAGATATGCAACGGGCCAACCTTCTTTCCCTCATGATGAAGGAGGGCGCTTTGGTGATCCAGGCGCATCCCTTTGCCGAGGCATCTTATATTGACCATATCCGTCTTTTCCCGCGCTATGTGCATGGCGCGGAAAGCTACAACGCCGCCCGCAGTGATTTTGAAAACGAGATGGCGGAGCATTACGTTAAGAGCTATGGGCTGATCCCCTTCGCAGGATCGGATAACCACATCGCGGGGAACAACAAAAAGCTCGGCGGCATGCAAACCGATACGCCGCTTGTCAGCATTCAGGATTTCATTGAGCGCGTGAAGAACGGAACGGCCGTTCCCTTCCGTCTCAACAGGGAATAAAGCGTTAAAAAATCATTTTTCATATTGCATTAAAAGCCTTTTCGCGTATTCACGCGGAGGGGCTTTCATTTTTTTCTTGAAGGCATAGCTGAAATAAGCCTGTGAGGAAAAGCCGCATTCGTAGGCAATCTCCGAGAGCGTCAGATCCGTGGCGGCGAGGAGGTGGATGGCCTTGCCGATGCGCTGCTCCTCGGCAAAATCGCGCAGGGTTTTGCCCGTTGCTTTTTTGAAGCAGGTGTGAAAATGGATGGGGCTGAAGGCGTAGCGCGCGGCCATGGCTTCCAGGGAGAGGTCGGCGGTGGGGTTGGTTTTGATGAAATGCACGGCATCCTCGATCATATTTTTGTTGCTCGATTTCGCTTTTGGGGCTTGCTGATAGCGCGCGTGCGCGCAGAGGAGATGGATAAGCTCAAGGATGCGGCTTTGGATAAAGAGAATGTCCTGATAGAGCGCCGTCTCGGAGTGTGCGCAGAGCTCCTTGAAGATGCGCTCGTAGGGCGCTCTGTCCTGCACGGTGACGTAATCGGGAATCTGCATCAGCCGCTCGCAGATTTCGCCCTCGGCGGCGATGACGTGGATGTAATAGCACTTGAAGGGGAGGCGCGTGTGGCGGATCTGCCCCGGCTTTGCGCAGATCACGAGGTTTTCCGTGACCTCGGCGCTCTCGTTGTTGATAAAGGAAATGCCGCCGCCCTCGATCGGAAGCTCAAGTCGGATCGTAGCCATGTCGTTCTGTGAGCCAAGGAGT
>JAZQWS010000018.1:0-1457 GCA_045632465.1 Eubacteriales bacterium | reverse complement strand
AATGAGGCGGTTGCCGCTCTGCAAAGGGGCGCAAAGATCGTTGCGCACGTGGGGATTCCGGAGGGCAAGGAGATCGGCCTCTTCACCAAGGGCGGCCACTATATTTTGCTGATTGCGACGGATGGCGAGAAATTCTGCGTTCTCGATCCCTCGTATAAGGAGGGAAAGTTTGATATTCCCGAGAGAGTCGGCAAGGTGGATGCGGCGAGAGCACCCTTCCTCTATTGCGATATTCATATTTTGGACGGCGAAACCAAGGCGAACAGAATCAAATACCATATTCTTGCCCGCAAGCAGGGATAAACAAAGGAGAAAAACAATGCTGATTCATTCTGATTTTCATATTCACAGCGAATATTCCTATGATGCAAAGCTTCCGCTTGCAACGATCGCGGAGGGGGCATTGGCCTGCGGCTTTACGCGCGTTGGCATCTCGGATCACCTCAATTACAATGATCCCTCCTTTATCGGTAACATTCGTGACAGCGCGGCAGGCGTGAAGGAGGCGCAGAAAAAATACCCCTTTATGATCCTCGGCGTGGAGCTGACGCCCATTCAGAAGGGACAATTTGACTATATCGCGAAAAACGGAACGCGCGAGGGCTACGTTTTAACGGCGGGCGCGGACAAGTATGGCATCGAATTCGGTCTTTCCAAGGAGGAGCTGATGGCGCTCGGTGTTCGCTATGCGGTTGGTGCATCGCATTGGAGAATTGACACGATCGGAACAAATGAGGGCGACGGCGACACGGATAGCCTCATCCGCGAGCTTTTCCGCCAGCAGTTGTGGATCGCGCAGGACGAGCGCGTAACGATTTTCGGCCACCCCTGGTATCATGGAAAAGCGCCTTGGTTTGAGGATTTTTCGATCATTCCTCGCTCGATGAACGAGGAGCTTGCCGCCGCGCTGAAGGAAAACGGCAAGTGCGTGGAATGCAACACGGGCGTGATGCTGAAATTCGAGGAAAAGGCACGCTATCAGTATGCCGAGTTTTTGCGCGAGATGCTTGAAAGAGGGCTTCGCATCACCTTTGGCTCGGATTCGCATGGGGCGTATAACGACAACCGAATGGGCACGGGGCGCGGTGATCTTCTGATCGAAAAATATCTTCTCGCCGCAGGATTTAAGGACGGAGATTTTTATACCCTGCAGGACAGCGATCTTTGGTAAAATTGAATATTTGCGCAAAAAAGTGCGGAGCAAACCGAAAAAGGCAAGCTCCGCGTTTTTTTATTCAGTTCCAATCGTAATACATTCGGGTAAACTCTTGGTATTGCTCGGCGAGAGAATCATCACCGAGCGTGTAAACGCAGTTATCCCATGGAATTGTGAAGGAATGGGTTTTGTTCTGGTAAAATTCGATGTATTTTTGCGAGGGGATCGCGTTGAAAAGTGCCATCTGCGTGCAGGGCGGGCAAATGGTGTCCCCGAGTCCCGAGATGATATAGACGGGGCA
>JAZQWS010000017.1:0-2815 GCA_045632465.1 Eubacteriales bacterium | reverse complement strand
ATCAAGGCCGAGGGCCGAGGAAACGGCGCGCGCGGCGGGCTCGGCATCCCCCGTGAGCATATGGAGATTTTTAACGCCGAGAGAGCGAAGCTCGGAAAGCGCAGAGGCGGCTTCGGGCTTCACGGTGTCGGAAAGATGAATTTCGCCGAGAAGAACACCGTCACACGCGACCAAAACCGCACCGAGGGATTTTTCCGCGCGTTCATCCGCAATGCCGTTTTCCGACATCAGGCGCGCATTACCGACGAGGACGGTTTTGCCATCCACCTTAGCGATAATGCCCTGCCCTGCCAGCTCGCGCACGCTTTCCGGCTTGGAAACGGACGGCGCAGCGGCGAGGATGGCTTTTGCCACAGGGTGGTTTGATCCATATTCCGCAGAGGCGGCGAGGGAGAGAAGCTCCTCCTTCGTTCCACGGTATATAGCGATTTCGGACACGGAAAACGCGCCCGTTGTGAGCGTTCCGGTTTTATCAAAGACAAAATGCGTTACCTTCGCGAGGGGAGAAAACACGTTTCCGCCCTTGAAGAGGATGCCGCGCGATGCCGCGCCGCCAATGCCGCCGAAAAATGCCATTGGCACGGAGATCACGAGCGCGCAGGGGCAGGAGACAACGAGAAACAGAAGCGCGCGGCGAATGCATTCCACGAGCGGCGCAAGACCGAAAATCGGGGGGATGAATGCCAGCAAAAGCGCCGCACCGACCACGATGGGCGTGTACCACACGGCAAACTTCGTTATAAAGTTTTCTTCCTTCGCTTTATTCTCGGATGCGGTTTCTACCAATGATAATATACGCGCGGCGGCGCTTTCCTCTGCGGGACGGAGGGCTTCGGCGGTTAAAAATCCGCTGACGATCACAGTGCCGCTATCCAGCGTGTCTGAAACGGTGACGGCGCGGAGGCGGGATTCACCCGTTAAAGCCGAGGTATCCACGTCTGCCGAGCCGCTGATGATTTTGGAATCGAGGGGCACGCGGTCGCCTGCGCGGAGCAAGAGCTTTGCACCGACCACAACGTCCTCGGCATCCATTTCCTCTTCCCCGTTTTCGGTGAGGACGGTGGCTGTATCGGGACAGATCTCCATCAGGGAGCGGATGGAGGTGCGGGCCTTTTTCACGGCGCGCTCCTGGAAATATTCGCCGACCGAATAGAAGAGCATGACGGCAACGGCCTCGGTATATTCCCCGATGCACATCGCGCCGATCGAGGCGATGCACATCAGAAACTTCTCGTCCAAAAGATCGCGGCGCAGAAGTCCGCGCACAGCGTCTACGCCCACGGGATAACCCACAACGATCAGGGCGGCAATAAAGAGGACAAGCGAAATGGGAAAGGATATTTTTTGCAGGCAGACGGCCGCGATCAAAAGCACGAGCGCGGCGCATACGCCCGAAAGCGGATGAGATAAAAGCTTTTTTATATTTTTCATAATCGTTATTGTTACAAATCAAAATCAGAAAGAGCGCCGCGCACCAAAAGGCGCACGGCTTCCCTTTTATGCCTCGATTACAACGTTCTTCGAAAACTTGGCGGCGGTTGCCTGCACAAGGGCGAGGGCGGCTGCTTCATCCAGAGAGGTTTCAACTGTTACCTTCTCAGTGAGAAAATTGATCTTCGCACTCTCGATGCCTTCCTCCTTTTCCAGCATGGCGGAAAGCTTTGCGGCGCAATTCGGGCAATCCAGACCCGTGATCGTGTACTTGCATTTCATAAGAGATTTCTCCTTTTATATAATATAAATTTTATTCTTCAACGTGCGCGAGGGCGGTTTCGATAATCGAGCCAACGTGATCGTCCGCCAAGGTGTAATAAACGTTTTTGCCGGATTTGCGATAGGTGACAAGGTCGCTTTGGCGCAAAATCTTCAGCTGATGGGAAACGGCCGACTTCGTCATTCCCAAAAGATCTGCAAGATCACAAACGCAGAGCGGCGCGCCATCCAGGGCAAAAAGGATGCGCATGCGCGTGCTATCGCCTAAAATTTTAAAAAAATCCGATAGCTCGTAAATTTTTTCTTCCTCAGGCATATGGCCGCGACTTTCCGCAACAGCCTCCCGATGATGCTCTTCATGCTCGCATATTGGCAAAATATTCACTTCGTGCTTCATTTTTCCTCCAAAAATGGTTGAATGGTTGTTCAACTGTTTGTATTATAACATAGAAAATACGGCTTGTCAAGAAGAAAAGAAGGGGGCGAAAAATTTTTTTATTTTTTTTTAAAAAAGGGGTTGACAAATCAATTTGAATAGTGTATAATCTATATCGTGCTCCGCGGGAGTGGCGGAACTGGCAGACGCGCACGTTTGAGGGGCGTGTGGTTTTACCGTACGGGTTCAATTCCCGTCTCACGAACCAGAAAAGATCGAACATTTGTCTACCGGATGAAAGTTCGTTCTTTTCATATTTGCGGCACATTTTAAGGAAAATTACAGCAAAATCATAGAAAAATAGGCGCTGCGGCGGTCAACAGGACTGTCGCAGCGTTATTGTTATGCCCGCAGCAGCGACAAAAGGTACATTACTTTTCATCGTTCTTTGCTTAAATAAAAAACAGCAAAAACATTGCGGAATGAGGGATTTGAATGTTGGTTAACAAAAAAAACTATAGAAAAACTATATAAAACTATTGACAACTTATAGTTTCTATGATATAATTGTGTTATAAGAAGGAGGTCACATATTATGGAGTACGAAAAAATAATTCTTGATTTGTTGATTCGAGTTAAAACTTTGGAAGAAAAAGTAGAACATCTTTCAAGCGAAAAGAATGAATGTTCAAAAAAGCAGCCGGGAATTGCTGAAATCAGAGAGTA
>JAZQWS010000016.1:0-1029 GCA_045632465.1 Eubacteriales bacterium | reverse complement strand
ATATAAAATCTTGCATTGTATGTATCCTTGCTTTCGGATTTGCACATTTTGTAAATTATATTTTACAAAACACACCTTATTTTAGACTTCGATCTCGAAAATATCGGTTTCGGAGGCGATCTCGTAGGTCTTGAAATTCTGTTTTTCCTCGTAAAGAGAAACGGTAACGCCGACGGCCGCTTTGGGAGTGATTCCATTTTGAACGCTGAGATACAGCGGCGCTTTTTTGCCGCCCATCAGCGCTCTCGCCTCGGCGAGGTCGAAACGGCATCCGTTTTTCGTTTCCTCCGTTTTTGCGTAATAGTGGTAGAAGCCCTGCGCGGTGGCGAAGGCGATATCGCGGGACATCATCGTTCCGAATTTTTCGGATTCTCTCTTGTAAAACTCGATCCAGAGCGCAACGCTCTCGGGGTTTTTCTTGGGATTGAAGCGCAGAATGTTCGGCCAATGGTAGCCGTGGCCTGCCATTTTCGGCGCATCCTCGGTATGGAAGGGCGGGAGAAGCTCGATGGGATCAAAGTCGTAAACGTCCCATTTTGGGCTTTTCGGGTACTTGTAGGATGCATGGAGGCAGGGAAGCCCCTCGAGGTTGAACATGGGCGGCTGGAGGTCGCAGAAGGAATCAAACCAATATTCGATCCCCCATTCCTGCAGCCATTTTGCCAAGGGGCGCAGATCCTCGGTTGCCGTGCCGCAGGTGCCGCCCGGCGCATCAAAGGTGCGGATTTTTTGCCCGAAATCCCAGGAATTATAGATCTTGAAGAAAAGCTCCATACGGCGCTCAAAATCCCATTTTTCCAAGGGGAGCGAGCGGTCTAAGCCGTAAAGCTCCTTGGCGCGGAAGAATTCGCTCTCGTGGATGCGCTTTCCCTCGTCGGTATAAGCGCCGTGTGAAACGCCGTGCAGGGCGAGCTCCATGTATTTCGAATTCTTCATGAAGGCGGCAAAGCCTTCCATTTTCTTGATATCAATTTCGCCCGCTCTGTCCCATCCGTCGGGATTGTGGGTGATGCCCTTTTGGCCGCGCAG
>JAZQWS010000015.1:0-2033 GCA_045632465.1 Eubacteriales bacterium | reverse complement strand
GAGCTGATCGGATAAATGCTCCGAGCAGTACTAAAAAAGCAAATCATTCGTTCAAACGAAGAGAGGAAAAATATTATGAAGAACATTATGATTTTCGGCGATAGCTATTCCACCTTTACGGGATGCATCCCGGAGGGCTATGCCGCTTATTATACGGGCAAGCGCACGAGCGCAGACGATTCGCCCGACGTTCCGAGCGCAGACCACACCTGGTGGGGACTTTTTATGAAGGAGACGGGAGTAAATCTCGTGCGCAACGATAGCTGGAGCGGATCCACGATCGGCTACACGGGCTATGGCGGCAAGGATACGTCGACAACGAGCTCCTTTATCTACCGTCTTGAAAAGCTTGCCGAGGAAGGATTTTTTGAGAAAAACGAGATCGACACGGTTTTTGTTTTCGGCGGAACGAATGACAGCTGGTCGGATGCGCCGCTCGGCGAAGAAATGTCGGAGGGATGGAAAAGAGAGGATTTCTTTAACGTGCTTCCCGCCGTGCATTATTTCTTTAAGAAGCTTCGCGAAATCCTGCCGGATGCGAAGATCTACGGCATCGGAAACTGCGGCATCAAGGGCGTGATCGTGGATGCTATTCAAAATGCCTGCGAGGGCATCGGCGCGAAGCCGATTGTGTTGACGGATGCGGTGGATAAACGGTCCGGCCATCCCACGGTGCAGGGTATGATCGATATCAAGGATCAGGTGCTTGCCGCCTTGGATTAAAAATCGGAGGAAAAATGATGTCGAATCTTGTAAAGCGCTATTTTTGCTGGGACGAGGATCTCATTGAAAAGCAAGAAAATATGCAGCTTCTCTCGCATAAGCCCGAGAGAAAAAATATAGCTCTGCGCTGTGACGATGCCTGGGAGGGTATCCATAACGGATACGGCTGTCTTGTGAAGGTGGGGGATACCTACCGCTTCTATTACCGCGCAATTCCCGCAAGAACGCTGATTGAAAATCCGACAAGCTCTTCGCAGAAGACGCGGAGCAAGTCAACGATCTGCGTTGCCGAAAGTCGGGACGGTATTCATTTCACAAAGCCGATCATAGGGAAATACGAGTATTACGGCACGAAGGCGAACAATATCGTTTATAACCGCGAGGGAAATATCGATAATTTCTCGGTTTTTTACGATGAGAATCCCGCCTGCCCGCCTGAGGAGCGCTTCAAGGCGCTCTCCAGTTACTCTATCAACTACGACCGTTATCTTCGCTATTATGCGAGTGCGGATGGCTATGATTTCACCTATATGCGCGATCTGCCCCTGCGCGGCTTTTTCGATAGCTTTCAAACGGTGATCTGGGATAAGGCAACCGAGCAATATTTCGTGTTTTATCGCTCCTACCATTCGCCCGAGGGCGAGGAGGTTCCCTTTGACGTCGATATCGAAAGCGGCTGTTATGCGTACCGTGACGTGCGCGTGGCAACGAGCAAGGATTTTATCCATTTTGAGGAGCATGGGCAGATCCACCTCGTTGGCGAGAGCGTGCCCGAGCAGCTTTACACCAATCAGATCATAAAATATTTCCGTGATGAAAGCACCTTCATCGGCTTCCCCGTACGCTACACGGATCGCTCGGCAGAGAAGGAAAATTATGCCGATATGCCAATATATGATTACAGATCGAAGGTTATTTCCGCTTTCGGAAGAACCGCAACGGCACAAACCGATTGCC
This sequence comes from Eubacteriales bacterium, assembly GCA_045632465.1. Classification (GTDB taxonomy): domain Bacteria; phylum Bacillota; class Clostridia; order Oscillospirales; family CAG-272; genus UBA1740. The sequence goes on along the minus strand of JAZQWS010000015.1, from coordinate 353 downwards.
TCATCATGACATCCTCGGATGGATTTTCCTTCGATTGCCGCGAGGAGGCTTTTATGACCTCCGGCCCCGAGGGGCGTGCCAATTGGTGGTACGGCGATAATTATATGGCGTACGGCATGGCCTTGACGCCCTCGGATATCGAAGGCGCGGACGATGAGATCTCGATGTATTTCCCCGAGAATTACCGCGTAAAGAACGTGCATTTCCGCCGCTACACGATCCGTCAGGACGGATTTTTCTCCTGGTTTGGCCCATATAAGGGCGCGGACGTGCTGACCAAGGAGATCGAAATTTCGGGCGATGCCATGGTTGTCAATTTCGCAACCTCCTCGGCAGGCTCGCTGAGGGTTGCG
>JAZQWS010000014.1:0-8421 GCA_045632465.1 Eubacteriales bacterium | reverse complement strand
AAAACATTAACGAGATTCTTTCGCACTTACATGTGCTAAAAAATTTCCTTTGTTGTTCAATTTTCAAAGAGCAAGTGCTAACCGAAAGTCGCCTCTCGAAGTCAGCTTGTCTATTATATCAAATACTTTCTCATTTGTCAAGCGTTTTTGAAAAAGTTTTTTTGATTTTTTTGAAAATGTATATTCAAATCAAAAAATTTAGCGTGCAAAAGTGCCTTTTAGTGCAAAATGCAACACATTTTTCCGGGGTATGCATGCAATCATTCAAAAGGCGCTCCAACGCTTCCATATTTATACATTTGCATCCGGAAGACAAATTTTATATTGAAATACGCCGATTCCAATGTTGCCCTTAATGAATATTGAAGAATATTTCACAGCCAATTTCTTTGAATCCCCCCGAGATTCGCTCTTTCGATTAAGACGAGAATTCCGGGGTATACTTTTTTCACTTTTGGGCTTGACAAGGCGCAAAACAGATGCTATAATAACATTAGCACTCTACATACGAGAGTGCTAAATCAAAAAAACAATGCCGATTTTCGCGCATTACATAATATATATGGAAAGGTTATGAAAAAATGCAGAAAAAGCAATTCAAAACAGAATCAAAAAAGCTTCTCGATATGATGATCCACTCGATCTACACGCACAAGGAAATTTTCCTTCGCGAGCTGATCTCCAACGCATCCGATGCAATCGACAAGCGCTATTTCCATTCCCTGAAGGAGGGCGCAACCACCGGCATCGGCAAGGGCGATTTTGAGATCAAGCTTTCCGTGGATAAGGAAGCGCGCACGCTGACCATTGTGGACAACGGCTGTGGCATGACGGCGGAAGAGCTGGAAAACAACCTTGGCACGATCGCAAAGAGCGGCTCTTACGATTTCAAGAAAAACAATGACCAGGGCGAGGAGATCGACATCATCGGTCAATTCGGCGTTGGCTTCTACTCCGCTTTCATGGTGGCAGACAAGATCACCGTTGTTACGAAAACCGAGAGCGGCGAATGCCACACCTGGGAATCCGAGGGCGCAGACGGCTATAAGATCGGCGAGGCGGAGAAGGCAAGCGTTGGTACGGAGGTGACTCTGCACCTGATCGCGGATACCGAGGAGGAGAAATATTCCGACTTTCTTGAAGAATATCGCTTAAAGAGCCTGGTTAAGAAATATTCCGACTACATCCGCCATCCGATCAAAATGGCCGTTACCTCCCACAAAAAGAAGGAGGACAGCGACGAATTCGAAGAGATCACCGAGATTCAGACGCTCAACAGCATGATCCCTCTCTGGAAGAAGAGCACCTCCGAGGTGAGCGAGGAGGAATACAATCGCTTCTATTCGGATAAGTATTTCGATTACGAGCCGCCCTGCCGCGTGATCACCCAGAATTCCGAGGGAACGGCGACCTTTACTGCCCTGATCTTTATCCCCTCGCACGCCCCCTACAACTATTATTCCAAGGATTACGAAAAGGGGCTTGAGCTTTATTCCAGCGGCGTTATGATCATGGAAAAATGCGCCGACCTTCTGCCCGACTATTTCAGCTTCGCAAAGGGCCTCGTTGACTCCTCCGATCTTTCGCTGAACATTTCAAGAGAGCTTCTCCAGCACGACCGCCAGCTCAAGGTGATTGCCAAGGCACTGGAAAAGAAGATCAAGGGCGAGCTTGAAAAGATGCTGCGCACCGACCGCGAGAAGTACGAAAAGTTCTTCGCAGCCTTTGGCGCTCAGCTCAAATACGGACTTTACTCCGATTGGGGCTCGCATAAAGACGTTTTACAGGATCTGATCCTCTTCCCCGCCGCAAAGCTTGACAAAAAGCTTACCTTGAAGGAATACACCGAGGCCATGCCCGAGGGACAGAAGGATATCTACTATGCTTGCGGCGAGACCGTTGACAAAATCAAGATGCTTCCGCAGGTGGAGGCCGTTCTTTCCAAGGGCTACGAGGTGCTTTGCTTTACCGAGGACGTTGACGAATTTGCCGTTAAGATGCTCGGAAAATATGCCGAGAAAGATTTCAAGAACGTGACCGCAGAGGCGCTCGACCTCTCAACCGAGGAGGAAAAGACCGCGCTTGAAGAAGCAAACAAGAGCGCAGAGGAAATTCTTTCCTTCATGAAAGAAAGTCTTGGCAATGCGGTTTCCGCCGTTCGCTTCACCGCATCTCTCACGAGCCACGCAGTTTGCCTTTCCAGCGAAGGCGAGGTTTCGATCGAGATGGAAAAGGTGCTGAGCAAGATGCCCGGCGCCGGCAGCGACGTGAAGGCAAACGTTGTGCTTGAGATCAACCACACGCACGCGATTACAGGAAAGCTGAAGGCGCTCTTCGACAGCGACAAGGACACGCTTGCAAAATACGCGAAGATCCTTTACGCGCAGGCAAGACTCATCGGAGGACTCAGCATCGAGAATCCCGCAGAGCTTTCGGCGCTGATTACCGAAATTATGATTTAAATCCATAAAAAAAGAGTCCCTGTTTCATTTTTTCGAAACAGGGGCTTTCTTTTGTCAAAAAAGCATGTTATAATAATATAATGAAAACAACAATTACCGCGGGAGTGCTTATGAACAGAAGGATCTTAAAAAACACAGCCGTTTTCATAATCATTTTTATCCTATCCTATGGGCTCGGCTTTGTCATACAAAACGTATTCAACATAGGAGAGCATATAACAACGCTTTTCGTTTTTGCGGTGTTTCTCATTTCTCTTTTGACGGACGGATATTTTTATGGCATAGCGGCAACGCTTGCGGCCGTGCTTTTGATAAACTATGCTTTTACTTATCCCTATTTCGGCATGGATTTCTCCGTTTCGGAGAACGTTTTTTCCGCCATCGTTATGCTGATCCTCTCGTTTTTAACGAGCATGTTCACAACACAGTTAAAAAGATGGCAAGCCTTAAAGGTGGAGGGAGAACGAGAAAGATTGCGCGCCAACCTCCTTCGCGCGGTTTCGCACGATTTGCGCACGCCTCTCACCACGATATACGGCGCAAGCTCTTCGATTGTTGAAAACTTCGACAAGCTGAACGATTCGCAAAAGCTCCGAATGACCGAAAGCATAAAGGAAGATTCGGAGTGGCTGATCCGCATGGTAGAAAACCTGCTTTCCATCACGCGCATCGACAGCGGAAGCGTTAAGCTTTTGAAATCCCCCACGGTGCTGGAGGAGCTGATCGATTCGGTGATTTTGAAATTCAAAAAGCGCTATCCCGAGAAAACCGTGGCGCTCCACATTCCGGACGAGCTCATTATCATCCCCATGGATGCCATCTTGATCGAGCAGGTGATCATCAACATTCTTGAAAACGCCGTTCACCACGCAACAGGCTTCACAAAGCTCTCGCTGGTTGTATCCATGACCAACGATTCTGCCGTTTTTGAAATCTCGGATGATGGCTGCGGGATCGAAAAGGAACGTGCAGAAACAATTTTCGACGGATACGCAAACAGCTTTACGGGGGCATCCGACAACAAAAAAAGAAATGCAGGGATCGGACTTTCGGTTTGTGCCTCTATTGTCAAGGCACACGGCGGCAGCATAATTGCAGAAAACGCCAAAAGCGGCGGTGCCGTTTTTCGTTTTACCCTGCCAACAAGGGAGGAAAAAGCACATGAACAATAAATACAAGATCCTTTTCGTTGAGGATGAGATCAATATACAGAGCTTCGTTGCCACATTGCTTGAAGCAAACGAATATCAAGTGATCACGGCGCAAAACTATGCAATGGCCAAAGCGCTTTATACCTCTTACGTTCCCGACCTCGTGATCCTCGATCTCGGACTCCCCGATGCGGACGGAAGCCTGTTTCTGCGCGAGGTTCGCGCGGCGGATTTAACTCCGGTTATCATCCTTTCGGCCAGGGGCGAGGAGAGCGAAAAGGTGAAAATGCTCGATATGGGCGCAAACGATTACGTTACCAAGCCCTTCGGATCGGCCGAGCTGCTGGCCCGCGTCAGAACCGCATTGCGAAACAACAGATACAGCTCTGCCGAAGCGCGTTTACCCGGAAAAAAATTCAAAATTGACGATCTGACGATCGATTACGATGCGCGGCAGGTTTTTGTTTGCGAAAAAGAAATCAAGCTAACACAAACGGAATACAACATCGTTTCATTCCTTTCCGAGCATTGCGGAAAAATGATGACCTATGCCGCGATCATCAAGGCGATCTGGCGCGAATATCCAAGCGAGGCCGGCATCAAAAAGCTGCAGGTGAATATGGCGAACATCCGAAAGAAATTCGGCGCACAGCCCGGCGAGAGCAGTTACATTGCAAACGAGCTCGGTATTGGCTATCGCATGAAAGGATAACTTTTTCTTTACCGCATCTTTGCCGCATTTATGCTAATATAATATGGTAAAATGGATGCCTTCGGTTTTTGCCGCAAGGCTTCATTTTAACAATTATATTAAAGGAAAATGCTATGAACGAACTTTTGGAACTCTTTCACCCGATTTTGGAATTCGGAAAAGACGGAAACTGGAAAATGATCCTCATGTGGCTGATTGGAGGAATTCTCATCTATCTGGCCATTAAAAAGGGAATGGAGCCAACGCTTCTGCTTCCGATCGGATTCGGCGCGATATTGATGAACTTCCCGCATTCGGGAATTGCCGAGCCGCTCGAAACCCTGTATAACGCAGGTATTGCAAACGAGCTCTTCCCCCTGATCCTCTTCATCGGCATCGGCGCAATGATCGACTTTGGCCCGTTGCTTAACAATCCGAAGCTGATGATCTTCGGCGCGGCGGCGCAGTTCGGAATATTCTTTACGCTCTGCACGGCGGCTATGTTTTTCCCCGAGGATGTGGCGGCATCCATTTCCATCATCGGCGCGGCAGACGGCCCAACCTCCATCGTTGTTGCCAACACTTTGCTCGGCGGCGGAGAAAACGCAAAATACATCGGCGCGATCGCGGTGGCGGCGTATTCTTACATGGCGCTTGTTCCCATCATCCAGCCTCCCGTGATCAAGCTTCTGACCACCGAGAGCGAGCGCAAGATCCGCATGAAATACGAGCAGAAGAGCGTTTCCAAAACAACGAAAATCCTCTTCCCGATCATTATCTCCATTGTTGCCTGCGCTTTTGTTCCTGCGGCGGCCTCTCTCATCGGCTTTCTGATGTTCGGAAACCTGATCAGAGAATGCGGTGTTCTTGATTCACTTTCCGAAACCGCACAGAAGGTTCTTGCCAACCTTGTCACGATCTTCCTCGGCATTACCATTGCGTTCCAGATGAGCGCGGACAAATTCCTGAACGGCTCCACGCTCCTGATCCTCGGTCTCGGCCTGATTGCTTTTGTGATTGATACGGCGGGCGGCGTTCTCTTCGCCAAGCTCTTCAACGTGATTCTGAAGCTGATGCATAAGGATCCCATCAATCCGATGATCGGCGCGGCAGGCATTTCCGCCTTCCCCATGTCCGGAAGAATCGTACATAAAATGGGCCTTGAGGCTGACAATCAGAATTTCCTTCTGATGCACGCGATCGGCGTTAACGTATCCGGTCAGATCGCCTCGGTTATTGCGGGCTCTCTCGTGCTCGGCTTCTTTATTTAAAGGGAGGAACTTTTCAATGTTTGAACCAATTCAGTTTATAAATTACCTCAAATACATGGGCGTTGGCATGCTGGGCGTTTTCATCATCATAGGAATCATTATAGCATCCACCTATGCGATCGGAAAATGGACAGCGCCCGCAAAAGAAAACGAAAAAAATTAAAACAGGCTCTTTGGCCGCAAAGGTGCGCCGACCGATCGAACTCTCGGCCATGCCATTTTGGCAAGCGATGCCTTTTTCACTCTTCTTCCCGGAGAAGAAAAGACGATTTCGCTTACGATTCACAAAAGACTCGGTCTCTTCTTTGATGCACCGACCGAAGCAAAAAAACTTTGCTTTAAGGTACTAAATGTAAATATTGATTAACAAAAAGCGCATTTCTTTCAAAAAGCACGAAAGAAATGCGCTTTTATTTTACTGTTTTGGCTTGCTGATAATTTTTGCGGGGATCGGCGCATCGCCATCCTGCATGATATCCTCCTCCGTGAATACGGAGAGCAGAATTTCCTTTGCACCGGTGCGCTCGTGATCGTACGTAAGATAGATTTTCCCATCATAAAAATCTACGTCGGGATAAGAGGTTTGATGTGTTTCATCTCCCACGCGGCGCTTATATTTGAAGGTTGCCCCATCGTCATCCGAGAGATACACGGTCATTTTCACGCGACTTTCCCTATCGTCGTTATTGACGAGAAGAATGCGCCCGGAGGGCGTTCTTCCAATATAAAATCTCGTGTTCGGGCTGTTGATTTCCGACAAACGCGTTTCGGAGAAGCTCTCTCCTCTGTCAAACGAAACCGTTTCCGCGAGCGCTCCCACGGCCGTTCTGGCAAGGGCGCGGATGCTGCCGTCTCTTTTTTCATACGCCATCGTTTCGTCAAAGGGCGTTTCGATCTTCTCGGAGCCATAGAGGCGGCGAAACGTTTTTCCCTCGTCATCCGAGATGCTGTAGCCATACGTATCGGTGAGCTGATCGTAATTAAAAAGAAGCCAGCGGCCGGAGGAAAGCACGAGCGGCTTGCACCGCAAAAAGCCGATATCGAAATTGCGCGGCTTGGAGAAAACGGGATGCTCCGCATCCGGATTCTCACAAACGATGCACCACGCCGCGTGCCGCATATCGGGGTAGAGCTGCCCATCAAAGCGAGCCACCGGGCGCAAGTCCTCACCGGTTCCCTGCATCCAATCGTTTTCCGCCGTCAGAGGATATGCATTGTTCTGTACCCAAAAGAGCCAAAGCGCGCCGTTTGGCGCTGTCCAAAGCTGGATATCCAAGGCATGTACGTTTCTCTCAACCTCGCTCGGAATCACAAGCAAAGGCTCGGAAAAGCTTTTTCCACCGTCATCACTGTAAATAAGAAGATTGTAATTTTCCATATCCGGCTCGCGCACGCCGCCGGAATACCAGCCGAGATATATGCGGCCGCCGCGCGTGATCGCAACGCTCGGACACCCCTGAAAATTGCGGATGCTTTCTGCATATTTTTCATCCTGCGGGCGATACAAAACCTTGCAGGGATTTTTCGCTTCGTCACTGCCAAAACCGCGAAGGCTTTCTTCGATCACTCGTTTCGTTACTTCAAGCATGGATTTTCTCTCTTTCTTCAAAAATACGGATCACGCCGAGGGCGGATGCCGTTTCCATCGCGGCCGCATCGCATTGCACGCAGGAGAGCGCGCCGCGCTTTTCAAGAAGATACAAGGTTGGCTCACGAAGGGATGCCTTTCCCGCCACGAGAACGCGGGTGGCACCGTTTTTTACAAGCGAGCAGATCTCATCCGAAAGAAGTGCGCCGAGGAAAAAGCTATAGCAGGCGCGCGCATCCGCCGAGAAAAGATTTTTCATGATGCGGGTTTTAAAGAGTGCGGACGAAAGCCCCTCCGAAACGGCGGCATCATAGCCGCGAAGAAGCGCATCCGCATCAAATCCCTCGACCGAGAGATCCACGGCATCGCGCAGAATGGTGGCGCCGCTGATGGCGGCAATCATCTCCCCGGTCATAAAGGTGGAAAAGCGAGAGATTCTTCCCTCTCCATCCACGAAAATATGCTTCGCATGCGTGCCGGGCAGGACATACACGCAGTCCTCGCCTCCGATGGGCAGAAGTCCCATCACCTCGGCCTCCTCGCCGCGCATCATATCCGTTTTTTCTGCCGATTCGCCAAGCATCTTCACGCCGGGAACAAAATACGCGGAAATATCGATTCCCTCAATCTTTCCCTCTGCCATTCCCTTTGCGAGTTCAAAAACCCCTGCGGGCGCAGGCAGGTGCGCAAGAGGGAAAACGCCGTATTCGGAGGTAATCATGCCTGAGGCGAGAATCGCCGTGATCTCCTTTTCTGCAGTGCCGCTCTCCGAAAGAAGCGCGCGCATACCTTCGGCAATGGCTTTGCTCCATGCCGCGCCGCCGCCTGCGCTTCCCGCGCCGAGCGCAAGCTTCTTTTCCGAAGTCACTTGCCCATCGGAAATCAAGCGCAATCTCGTATTCGTTGTTCCGCCATCTAAGGCTATATATTTTTTCATCGCTTCGCCTCCAATTTTTTCTGCTTCCATTGTATCACAAAGAAAGAAAAAAATCCATACGGTTTGATAAATTCTTTTTCGCGCATTTGCAAGTAATTTGCAAAAAACAAAAAAACGCGGCAAGGCTTATACCGAGAGCATGACATTTCTCGCCTTTCAACTCTTTTTTCAAATGTAAACTTTCTCATTTTTCGCCCTTTTTCTCTAAAATATATTGATTTTTATATAAAAAACATGGTATAATAGTTTGGTTAAACTAAAATATTTCATTTCTGAAAGGAAACTAACCATGGCAAAGATCCAACAACTCGATGCAAGCGG
>JAZQWS010000013.1:0-15512 GCA_045632465.1 Eubacteriales bacterium | reverse complement strand
GTTGCGGGGAGCGGGACGGTCGGATCTGCGAAGCTCCTCTGCCGTCATCAAGGGACGGTCGATGCGTCCGATGCGAGGCTGCTGGGGAGCGGCGGGCTTTGCCTCCACCTTGGGAGCGGCCGTCTCCTCTGCCTTCGGCGCGGGCTTTACCTCTGCCTTAGGAGCGGGAGCGGCGGGCTTCGCCTCTACTTTGGGAGCTACCTTTTCTTCTGCCTTCGGCGCAGGCTTTACCTCTGCCTTAGGAGCGGGAGCGGCAGGCTTCTCCTCTGCCTTGGGAGCTACCTTTTCTTCTGCCTTCGGCGCGGGCTTTGCCTCTGCCTTAGGAGCGGGAGCGGCAGGCTTCTCCTCTGCCTTGGGAGCTACCTTTTCTTCTGCCTTCGGCGCGGGCTTTACCTCTGCCTTAGGAGCGGGAGCGGCAGGCTTCTCCTCTGTCTTTACTTCGGGAGCGGGCTCAGCCACCTTTTCTGCACGGATGGTTGCCGCACCCTTTACGTATTCATCAAGATTTTCGATCTGATTTGCCTTCGTTACCTTCTGGAAAAAGAGCGCAAACTCAACGTCGTCTGCATTGGCGCCGCTCTTCTTCTCCATACCCATATCCTTAAAGGTATCGAGCACATCCTTCGATTTCATTGCAAAATCCTTCGAAAGCTGAGAAAGCTTAATCGTCTTTTTTGCCATATATATCACCGGTTTCCGCGGGGAGGAAACTTCCTTTCTGTGTCATTGTTTCGTGATGCCATGGCGGCATCGATTTCTCTGGCGAAGCCGTCGTCACAAACGCCGATGACGGCCGGCGCATAGGTCTTTCCGAGAAGCTTGCCGAGCGCCTCGGTCTCAATGGGGATTTCCCACATCCCCATGCCGTAAAACTCGCATTTGCAACGCAGCTTTTTCTTCGTTCCCTCGGAAGCCTCTGCGCTGACGAGAACCAGGCGGATGCCGCCAAAGTCCTTCGAGCCAAGCCCCTTGCAAACGAGTGGCGTTCCGATACAAAGCTTTCCTGCCCGCATCGCAAACCCCAACATGCCGCAAAGCCTTTGATTACAATCCAAGCTCACCGGCCAACTCCTCTTCCAGGCGAAGGAAAACCTCCTCGGGGATCTCGCATTCGAGCGAGGTCTCGAGCCTCCTTGCCTTTTTGGCTTTTTTCAAGCAGGCGGGATTTTTGCAAAGATATGCGCCTCTTCCGGATTTCTTGCCCGTTGTGTCCAAAACAATGGCTCCCTCCGGCGTTCTCAAAACGCGGATCAGCTCCATTTTGGGGAAATGCTCTGCACAACCCGTGCACTTTCGCATCGGAAGCTTGCGCGGCGTTAACGTCTGTGCCATACTCTATCCCTCCTTTGATTCTTTCAGAGAAACTTATGCCTTGATATCTACCTTCATGCCGGTCAGCTTAGCCGCCAGCTTCGCATTCTGGCCCTCGCGGCCAATGGCAAGAGAAAGCTGATCGGGCGCAACCGTTACGCGGCAAATGCGCTCGCCCTCCATCTCTGCGGAAATTACCTTTGCGGGAGAAAGCGCCTCACAAACGAAGGCAACCGGATCCTCGCTATACTGAATGATATCGATCTTTTCCTCTCCAAGCTCGGCAAGGATCGCACCGATACGCATACCGTTCTTACCGATACAAGAGCCGATCGCATCCACGTTCTCGTCTCTGGATTCAACGGCGATCTTGGTTCTGCTTCCCGCATCTCTTGCAACGCTGCGGATCACGATCGTTCCGTCCTGGATCTCGGGGATCTCCAGCTCGAACAGTCTCTTAACGAAGTTAGGATGGATCCTGGAGAGCGTTACCAGCGGGCCGCGGGTCTCTGCCGACTTAACCTCGGAGATAAATACCTTAATGCGGTCACCAACCTCATGGCTCTCGCCGGCAATCTGCTCGGCCTTGAGAAGGGTTGCATAGCCCGTTCCGGTATCCAGAATAAGGTTACCCGTGGTGCTATCCACCTTATCCACGATTGCGGTGATGATCTCTTCCTTCTTATCCTCGTATTCTCTGGTCTGTCTTTCTCTCTCGGCATCGCGGATGGCCTGAATGATCATCTGCTTTCCTGCCTGCGCGGAAAGACGGCGGAAGGTCTTGGTCTTCAGCTCGGTTTCAACCACACCGCCAAGCTTATAACGGCGGGAGAGCGCCTTTGCATCGGAGAGAGAGATCTGATTCTTCGGATCCTCCACCTCGCCGTCTGCAACAACGGTTCTCTGCTGGAACACCTTCATGTCCTGCTTCACGGCGTCGATCTGCACGCGAACCACCGTGGTTTGGCCAACCTCCTTGCGGCAAGCGTTTGCAAGAGCGGCCTCGATCTTTTCGATCATGTACTCCTTGGAAATTCCCTTCTCCTTTTCCAGAAGGTCAAGGGCTGTGTAAAAGTCCTGATTCATTTTTATGTCGCGTAAAGAAGCCTTACGCATTCCTTTCCTTATTATTCCTCAAAAAACAGGGTTGCAAGCCGAGAGATCTCATTGCTCTGCAAAAGGATCTCCTCGCCTCCATCCTCCGTGATAGCAACGGCTCCGCCCTCCTTCAGCGCGGCAAGCGTTCCGCGAATGGCGCGCTTTCCGTCCTTCGGGGAGAAAAGCTTTGCCTCCACGCGCGCACCGATGAAAGCCTGAATATGCTCCTCCGTGCGAAGCTCGCGCTCAATGCCGGGAGATGAAACCTCCAGATAATAGAAGCCCTCGATCGGATCTGCCTCGTCCAAAATCGGATCAATGGCGCGATGCACGCGCTCGCAATCCTCGATCTGAATGCCGGCATCGCTGTCGATGGTGATCTCAAGATGATAGTCCGCGCCAATCTTTGCATAGGTAATATCCCAAATGCGATATCCCAGCTCCGTAACCACCGGGAGAATGGCCTCGCGTACCGTATCCTTGACGCTTTTTTTCATGCATTTTCTTCCTTATTTCTTATTTAGGATGCCTGCGTTTTTGCATATAGGCAGACAACAAATGAAGAGTGACTCGCAAGCCACTCTTCATCTTCCTATTCAGTTCCTTAACATTATACCATGTTTTTCAGAAAAAATCAAGTGTTTTTCTCAATTTTTTTAAAAAAGGCATTTTTTAGTCCTCGAAAACATCGTTCGGGCGCTGTCCCAGCTTTCTCTGATTTCTCATGCTCCAGGATCTTCCCTTTTTCTGCTTGCAAAGATCCGAAAGCAGGCTCTCGATTTCCTTAACAACCGCGAGTCTCTCTCTTTCGGTCTCTCTTTGCTTTTTCTGGCGCGTGGACAAAGTCATAGACGCCAGCTGCTGCTGAGGGATGCCCGTTTCTTTCTTTTTATTCATCGGTTTGTCTCCTTGTGGGGCCATCGGAAGTGTTTCATCCGCGATGGCCCCGATTTGTTTGCATTATTTCAGCTGTGACATAACGCCGGGAAAATGCTCGTTCAAAAGACGAATGACATCCTCGCCAAAGATCCACCAAAGGATCGCGATATCAGCAGCCAGGATCAAAGTGATCGCCAGATACATAAAGGAAACCGCCTTCGTATGGCGCTGCACGCTTCTTGCCATAGCGCTCTTGATTCTGCGCTTCATGCGTCTGCTTGCGCGGCGCACCTCGCGCTTCATCTCCTTAAGCTCCCACTTGTACTGCTGCTTTGCAATACCGCGAAGCTTCGTCTTCTTCGCGCGAACCTTTGCCTCTGCAATATCTGCGTGTGCGTTTGCAACACGGTCAAGCTCGGCGAGAAGCTTCTGCTTTTCCGTGCGTCCCAGGTGCAATTCCCTGATCTGCTGAAGCTCCTTATCGCACTTCTTCTGCCAGTACTTCTTTTCACGGAGGAAGGCCTTGTGCCAAGGCGTATCCACCGTCTTCGCATCGCGATAAGCATCCTCGCAGCAAAGCGAACGCAGGCGCTCGTTCTCCTCGTTTCTCTGTGCAAGAAGCTCGAAGAGACGGTTGCGCATTTCGATCAGCTTCATCTGCTCGCCGCGTCGTCTCGGGCGAAGGGTACGTGCGCGCAGGCAAGACATATATCTCTTGTTATCTGCCTTTTCGATCTTCAACGCCTTGCGCTTCTTCGCCTTCAGGGAAGCGATTCTGCGATCGGCCTCATCCTGCAGGCGCTTGCACATTGCCTCGGTGCAGGTCAGATCGGAAAGAGAAAGCGCAAGCTCGCGCTGTGTCTCTGCGATCTCATAATCATAACGGGAGGCGAGAACCTCCATATCCAGCTTGCGGAATGCCTTGAAGCGGCGAACCTTTTCTCTTCTGCTGAGAACAGCGGGAACCGCAGGCTTAACCGCGGAGGGTGCCGTCTCCTGCGCCTCGGAGTTCTTCTTAGCCTCGGCGGCCGCCTCATTCTTAGCGGCAATGCGAGCAAGATCCTTCTTCTCCAGGCTCAGAGCTGTCATGAAGGAGCGATGACGATCCAGCGCATCATCTCTCTGCACCATAAGCTCCCAAGCCTTGGCATCGGCAATTCTCTGTCTTTCAGCCTTCAGCGCCTCATAGCGAAGCTTTGCAGCAAGACGGGGATTATCCTTTGCGGCAGCGGCGCGGCCCTGTGCCTTTTCATCGGCCTTGCGCACCTTCATATCGATCTTGATGCGTTTCTTCTCGCGCGCCAGCGCTTCCTTTTCAAGCTTCTTCTCAAGCTTCGTCTTCGGAGCGGACTCGGAGCTCTCGGCTTCCTCGCTCGCGCCGCGGCGCTTCTTTGCGGAACGCTGCTTTTGTTTTTCCTCGAGCTTTGCCAGCGCCTTCTCGTAAGCAACGGTGTTTCTCTCGGCGGCTTCAAGAAGCTTCTGCTCATTTGCGCTCTCTGCAGCTTCACCGGAAGCATCTTCTGCCTTCATCATCTTGGCCTCGGCTCTTGCCTGCACCGCCGTGAATCTATCCAGAAGCGCGGCCTCATAAGCCTTCAGCTTCTCATTCTTTCTACCTGCCTTAGAGGCGAGCGCGAGTGCCTTCTTCTCGGAAAGCTCAGCCTTTGCCTCGCAAGTGCGCGCATATGCCTCTGCCATAGCTGCAGAACGCTTTTCCTCGCGCTCGGCAAGCTTTGCCTTCTTGTTTCCGGCCAGCAGAGCCATTGCCATTGCCTGTTCGTTTTCTTCATCGCGCGTGCGCTGTGCAAGGCTTTCGGCCTCAACTGCCAGTTTTGCCTTTTCGGCACGCGTCTGCTCAGCAAGAGCCTCCTTATAGGCCTTCTGCAAAGCCTTCTTGCTCGATTTCTCGATGCGCTTGCCGCGAACCTTTTCGATCGCGCGCTGTGCGCTTTCCTCGGAAACGAGAGCCTCTGCCGTAGCGGCGGCAATCGACTCTTCCTTCGTCTTCTTTCCGCGCTTGGCCATAGCGGCGGCCTTCTTCTGAAGCTTCGCCTCCGCCTTGATTCTCTTCTGCCAAGTTTCCTCGGCAAGAAGCAGGGCGAGCATATCCGCCTTCTCCTCTGCGGAGAGCGCGGTGGACTTCTCGGAGGCAACCTCCTTGGCGGCCTTCAGAGACTGAACGCGCTCTGCCGCGCGCTTCGCCTCTTCCTCGGCGCGAAGTGCTTCTCTGTATGCGGCGGCAAACTCCTTAGCGGGAACGCGCTTTTCATCCAGCGCTCTTGCCTTCTTCTTGGAAACGGCGCTCTGCTCCAGAGCCTGTGCATAAAAGCTCTCTGCCTTGACGATCGCGGAATCCACGGTGGCGGTATCCACAGCGGCGCTCTGCGAACGGCGCCCTGCCTTCTTCTTTGCCTTCTCCTCCTCCGCAAGTGCGGCGGCAAAGGCGAGAAGCGCAAGTCTTGCTTCCTTATGCGATTCGGTGCGCTCTGCAACAGCCTCCTGCTTTGCACGTGCCTGATCGGCCGCGCGCTTTGCATTCTCTGCCTTGGATTCCTCCCAAAGCGCCTCTCTGTAAGCCTTGTAAAGCTCCTTCTTGTTTGCCTTCTGTCTGGTCAGGCGGATTGCCTTCTGCTTTGCATCGGAGGCGATCTCCTCGGTTGCAAGCTCCTTCGCCGCGCGGCTGAGATATGCATCTTCAAGACGCTTCGTCTTGCGCGCCGCCTTCTTTGCGGCCTTTCTCTCTGCCTTTTCCTCAAGCTTTGCGGCCGCGGCGATCTTCTTCTTCAGGCTGGCTGCAGCCTCGGCCTCCTTCTTCTCCTTCTGAGAAAGGAGCAGGAGTGCAAGCATTTCTGCCTTTTGCTCCTTAGAAAGCTTCTTGGATTTCTGAACGGCGCATCTCGCGCTCTCCAGCGTCTCGCGCTCGGCCTTAGCACGCACGCGCTCGATCTCAAGACGGGCAAACTTCTCGTAGGACGCTCTGCGCTCGGCATCGGTAGCCTTTGCATCTGCCGTGCGAAGAAGCTCCTCGCGCGCCAGGATAAAGTCTTCCTCTGCGCGATTCTCGCGCTCGATTGCCTTTGCGATTGCGGCCTCCAGCTTGCGGGATTCCTTCATGGAAGCCTCGCGCTTCTTGATGAGCTGGGCCTTCTTCTTATTCTTCTCCTCAAGGGCGAATGCGGCGGCAAAGGCAAGCATTGCCTCTTTTGCCTCTTTGTATTCGGCTACGCGCTCGCGCTCGGCGGCACGCTTTTCCTTCGCACTATCGGATGCGCTTCTCGCGCGCTTTGCCTTGGCTTCCTCGGCCAGCGCACGCTGATATGCTTTATGCAGAGCCTTTGCATCGGACTTCTTTGCAAACAAGCTCTCTGCCTTAGCTCTTGCCGCAATTGCAGACTGCTCGGAAAGGATCGCGGCTGTTTCGGCCTCTGCCGTAGTCTTCTCCCAGTTGGAGGTATAATTCTTCTCCTCGCGGGCGATGGTCTTTGCGGCAATGGCCTCCTTCTTAGCGGCGGCCTCAATCTTCTTTCTGAGCTTCTTGGATGCCTTTCCGCTCTTCGTCTCCGCCTCTGCCGCGATCACCAGCGAGATCATCTCGGCCTTTTCCTCGCGGGAAAGAACGTGAGACTTCTCGATCGCGCTATTGGCGGCGCGAAGTGTATCCAGCTGATCCTCTGCGCGCACCAGCTCTTTCTTGGACTTGCGCTTCTCCTGCTTCAGAGCCTTACGATCTGCCTTTGCAACAGAAGCAAGTGCCTCAGCCTTCGCCTCCGCGCTCTCCTTCTCGGCAATTGCATTTTCATAGAAATGCTCTGCTCTTTCGATAGCAACGTCCAGCTTCTTCTGCTCGGTAGCGGAAACAGCCTTCTTTTTCTTGGATTCCTTCTTCTCGGTCTTTTCAGCGGCGGCAACCGCACCTGCAAATGCAAGCAATGCGGCTCTTGCCTCCTTATGCTGCTCGGCGAGCTCCTTTTCGGAATTGCGCTTCGCCTTTGCATCATTGGCAGACTTTCTCGCAGCCGTAGCCTTAGACTCCTCGAGAAGTGCCTCCTCATAAGCCTTGTAAAGCGCAATCTTATCTGCTTTTTTATCGGAAGCCCGTGCGGCCTTCGCCTTAGCATCCTGCGCGGCCTTCTCGGAAATGCGCGCCTTCGCCTCGGTATCGGCAATGTGCTTATCCCAGCGATTCAGCTTACGCGCAAAGGCTCTCTCCGACTTGCGAGCGGCGGTCTCTTCCTTCTTGGCAACGAGAGCGATCTTCTTCTTCAGCTTCTCAAGCGTCTTTGCGTTTTCGGTATCGGATGCATCAATAGCAAGCGTCAAGAGCTCGTCTCTCTCTGCCTTTCCGATCACCGTGGTGGTCTCAAGCGCATCCTTCGTTGCACGCAGGGTAAGAAGCTTATCCTGTGCGGCATCTGCCTTGGCACGCAGAAGCACGGAATCGCGTCCCTGCGCCTCTCTCAGCGCCAGAGGAGCATTCTTTTCCTCCAGGCGAAGCAGACGGTCATCTGCATTGGCAACAGCCAGCATTGCGCGGCTGTAAGCCAGCTCGGCATTATCGATTGCAATTTCTAAGTAACGGCTCTTCTTACGAGCGGATCTGAGCTTCTTTCTTCCAACCTTTTCGGCGCCCATGGAAGCGGCAAAGGCAAGCATTGCCTCGATGGCTTCCTTCTTCTGCTCAGCGCGCTCGTTTTCAGCATCGCGCTTCGCCTTCGCATTGTTAGCGGCGCGTCTTGCCTCAACAGCCTTGGAGTTTTCGCGCAAAACCTCATCGTATGCATCGTGAAGCATGCTCTTTTCGGCATTTTCAGCACGAAGAAGGGCAAGCTTATCCTCGGCAATTGCGGCGGCCTCCTCGGAAGCACGTGCGTTGGCTTCGGAAATAGCACAGCGCTTTGCCAGAATCTCGCGGCGCTTGCGATCCTTTCTTTCTGCCTTCTTCGCGGCCTTTGCTTCCTTTTTAGCAATATAGGCAACGCGCTTCTGCAGGCGCGCTTCCTTTTCGGCATCCGCTTCTTCAGCGGCGGCGGCCATGGCAAGTGCCAGCATTTCTGCCTTGCGCGCGATCGAAATCGCGGCCTTTTCATCGGTGGCTTCCTTTACAAGGCGAAGCTTTTCAAGGCGCTCCTCCTTGCGATCGGCCTCGCGGGCCAGCTTCTCCGCCTTCTTTGCGGCGGCGGCCAACTCCTTCTCCGTCGGCTGAAGTGCGGCCAACATACGAGTTTCGCGCTCTGCTTCGGCACAAGCGCGGATCTGCGCCTCGTAATCTCTCGCAACGCGGTCAAGAACCACATCTGCGTCGCGCTTCGCCTTCGCGGCGGCCTCGCGGATGCTCTTTTCGGTTTCCTTCGGATCCGGTGTCCAATCCGCCCACTTTGCGGCGGCGGCATAATCCTCGCTCTCGCGGCGGATTTCGGCAATGGTTTGCTTAGAGGTAAAGTGCGCTTCGGAAGCCGCAACGGCCGCTTCTTGCTTAGCCATTGCTTCCTTCGCGCTGTACACATCCTCCGGAGAAAACTCTTCATCTATATAGCACGCGTGCGCCTGCTCGTAGAGGAAACGGCGCTGAAGCTTTTCGAGCTCATTCTTCTGCTCTTCGTTGATCGCGAAGGCTTCGTTTTCCCAAAGCGCTAAGGCCGCGTCATCCTCGTCCTCTTCTTCCGCCTCATCCTCTTCATCCTCATCGGATGCCTCTTCGGATTTTTTCTCCTCGGATTTTTCGTCTTCTTCGGACTTTTCTTCCGCCTCAGTCTCTTCCTCGGCCTGCTTTTCCTCGGCGAGTGCGACTAAATAAGCAGAATCCTTCTTTTCCTGCTCTGCTTTTTCTTCAAGAGTCTCTTCATGAGCAGTATCCGACGCCTTGGATTCCGAATCCTTTTCGTTACCCTTCTTCTCCTCGGCCTTATCCGCCGCGTGTGCGGCAACGAGCTCTTCCTTCTCAGCCTTTTTCTCTTCTTTTTTGCTCTTCTCCTCGGCCTTTGCCATCAGATATGCGGCGTAAAGCATATCGGAGGCATTGCGATCCTCATCGGAATCGTTCTTCTTTTCCTCAACTCTTGCGGCAAGATAAGCGGCATTCAGCGCATTGGCGCTTTCTTCGCTGACGGAATGGCTCTCGTTCGGATCCGAAGCGGCATCCTTAGCGGCAAGATAAGCGGCACCAAGCACCTCGGAGGCAGTGCCCTTACGCTTGGAGGCCTTGCTCTTCTTTTCTGCCTGCTCTGCGGCCTGCTTTGCTACAAGCAGAGTTTCTGCGGTATCGGCTTGCTTGCCCTCTGCCGCACACTTCTGCTCCTCTTCCTTAGCGGCGAGATAAGCGGCCTCAAGCGCCTCGGCAACGTCATCCGACTTTTGGCCGGAGGCTTGCGCCAGTCGCTCGTCTGCCAGCGCATCTCTATAAGCGGCGCCGATCGCATCGGAAATTCTATGCTTTTCGTCCGCGGCGGCCTTCTCCTCGGCAACCGTTGCAAGATAAGCGGCATGAAGCGCACCGGAAACGCGATGCTTCTTCTTTGCTTCTTTCTTATCGGACTTATCGGAAGAGCGCTTGCTTTCCTCCTCGGCAACCGTTGCAAGGTAGGTTGCGTAAAGCGTATCGGACTTGCGAGCCTTTTCCTTATTCTTGTTCTTGCGATCCTTCTTTTCCTCTTCAACTACGGCGAGATATGCCTCGTAAATCTCCTGGGAGCTACGGCCTTCCTCATCCGCAGGGCGGCCGTTTCTCTCGGCTTCCATTGCGATATGATGCGCAATCTGAAGTGCCTCGGCGGCACGGGCCTTTTTGATTTCCTTCTTCTTCTGCTTTTCCGCTTTCTTCTCGCTGCGCTTCAGCTCCTCTTCCGTCTCCGAAGGCAGAGAGGATCGAATGTCGGAACGATCCTGAACGCGATCTGCAGAAGCATCGGTTCTTTCGTTTTGCTGCTCGGCGCTTTCAGGCGCAGCAGCCTTTTGCTTTTTCTTTTTCTTCTTGGCGGAATTTTCATCCACCTTTTCCTGAATCATGGATGCGGCAGAGGGATTCCACGCCAAGGCATGCAGGAGCATTTCTCTCTGCATTTCCTTGCGGAGCTTCTTCTGCTCCTTGCGCTCCATCATGGCCTCATAGGAATCCAAATTCTTTTGAGAAACGCCATCCGAAGCATCCTGCTTCTCTACGTGCACTGCATCAGCGCTTGCACCCGAAGCATCTTCCTTTTGTTTCTTGCGCGCTTTCTTCTCGTCATGGGCGGCCGATTCTTCTTCGAAAGCGCCGCCCGCCAGAGCTATTGCATCAGGCTCCGTGGCGGCCGAAGCAAAAGGGAATTGGGGTACCTTTCCCTCCTTTGCAACCTGCCGTACTAAATCTTCAGACAAGGGCGCAATATCGGATTTTGTCTTTCGATTGTACCTTTCAACCTTTTCATTAAATTTTTCGCGGCTTTCCTCCGCGTCATACAAGAAGGGCTCGGCCTCTTCAAAGTAACGCTTATGAGAAAGCAATGCTACAGCACCCAGCTGTGCACCGAGCAAAGCGGCATGGCTTTCCATGCGGCGGCGCTCAAAGTCCTCCTTGCTCTCGCCTTTTTCTCTCTTGAGGTTCTCAAGCTCCTTCTTCTTTTGCTTGATCTCCTTTTTCGTCTGCTTCAGATAGCTACGAAGCTCGGACTGCGAAAATTCCTCCGATCCGAAGGCTTCCGGCAGAGCCGCATCGCTCACCACTCCGCTACTTACAGCGGCCGCCGCGATCGCTTCGTTCGAGGGCTTGTTTGTGGGCGCATTCAAGTTAACCGCTCGAACCACCTTGGGTGCGGCTACTTCTGCGTTCTCCGGCGCTTCCGAATTCTTATCCGCATCGTCCTGCGCGCGGCGCGTCATATTATCTACCTGCTCAAGGGCGGCGGCAAGTCTTGCCTCGTTGTTCTTTTCAGCGGCGGCAACGGTGTCCTCCAGCTTCTTAACGGATTCAGCGAGCTTTTCCTGCTTTGCAGCAGCGGAAAGACGATTTGCCTTGCGATCATACTCCTCCTTGTCTTTCGTCTTGTAAAGACGCAAAGCCTCGGGGATCAAACGCGCAGGAAGCATCTGCGCAATGCGCATTCTGAGAAGATCCTCGTCCACGATCTTTGCGACCTCGGCCTCATGATCCTTCTTTGCCAAAGCCTCCTCCAGCGCATGGATATCATCCTCAGCCGGCGTTTCATTATTATTAGTATCGGTCTCAGGCGCGCTCTCCTCTGCAGATGCGGCATCATCTGCGGCGGGCGCTTGCTCGGAAGCATCGTCCTGCGGATCGGCGCTCAGGATGTCGGGGGTTTCATCCTGCGCGGGCGCATCTGCCGCGGGTGCATCCACCTCGGGCTTTTCTGCGGACGCGGTCTCAGGCGCATCTTCCGCCTTGGGTGCAGGCATAGCGGGCTCTGCGGGAGCCGCCACCGGGCTCTCTGCCGCGGGTGCTTGTGTCTCGCTTTCGCTATTCTCTACTTTTTTCAGAAGCTCGGAGCTTCTCTGGCGGCGCGCCATCAGCTCCTCTCGCTCGCGGCGCAAAGCCTCCTCTGCTTCCTTTTCAGCCTTAGCCTTCGCCTCTGCCTCTGCGGCCAGGCGCTCCTGCTTTGCCTTGGAAACGGTGGCTCTTGCAGCCTTCTCTATCTTTTGATTTTCGCGATAGTTTTCCGTGTAATCCAGAGCTGCGGCACGGCGATCGGCCTCGCTCTTGGCAGCCTCTGCCGCCTGCGCGCGTCGCTCCTCCTCTGCCTTCTGCAGCTGCTCCGTGCTCTGCTCCTGCTCGGCCAAGCGCTGCTTTTGCTCCTCGGCAACCGTCGCGGTAGCCTTTTCAGCCTCAGCCATGCGCTCAGCTACGTTGTCCAAGCGCTCCGTAAGTGCCGCATTGCCATTTTCGTTTGCCGTCTCATTGACAAGTGCGTTTTTGTTTTCTGCCATTGCAATTTCCCCCAATTGAAAAATCTATATGTCGCAAATTTTTATAAACGAATGAATTTCCGGCGGTACTGCGCCGCCATAGGATCTCAGCCCTGCAAAGCCGTTCCGATAACGGTCGAGAACTGCGCAAGCTCGGGGATCACGAAATGCACCCCGTACGCCCGCTCAAGGCTGTTGAAATAATCTGCCTTACGTCGGCAATAATCCAGATGCGTTAAATTTCCCGTTAAAACGATATCGCGAACGCCGCGGGATTTTGCCGCAAAGATCGCAACCATACCAACCGTTTCAAACACGAGATTGAGAATTCCCTTCGCAACGTCGCTCTTGCTCGCGAGATCCGAAACGTTTCCGAAGTTCGAAGCCGTCAGATCCGCAGGCATAACGCCAACGCTTTCGTTGGCCGAAATGTCGCCGATGCAAAGATCTATGTTAGAGAGATTGCCGTCCTCAGCCATCTCCACGATATGGTCAATGTTATCCGCCTTAAGAAGAAGCTTGGAGAGTCCCATCAACGTTCCGCCGCCAACGCCCGTTCCGCCGAGATACTCAATTCCCTTCTCCTTGGAGGCATGCACGATCGCAGTTCCCGTTCCGAGGCTGACCGCAATACAGTTCGAAAGCCCGGAAAGATACATCGCGCCAAGCCCGATGCTGTCAAACTCCGAAACGTGCGAGCAGGGCAACTCATAAAGCTCTCTGTCCACGAAGGAGGCACCGACGCCGGTCATCAGAACCTTCGCGATGTCCCGCAGAGAGAGCGAATTTTCATGCGTGAATTTTCCGAACGCGCCGTACACCGAGGTAACGGGATCGTTCGCACGGACGAAGAGCGGCGCAAGCGCTTGCTTTTCTCCGTTCACTTCCTTGAAGCCCATGATTTTCGTGGTGCTTCCACCCACGTCAATTCCAACAACCACGCCCATCGGCGGCAACCTCCTGTGTTCTCGCCGATCCGCATACTCTGCCGTCGGCTCTTTATCCCAGATTTTCCTTCCCCATCAGGTTCTCGAAGGAAAGACCGTATTTATTCGCAATATCGCGCGCATAAGACTTTCCGTCCGGCTTTGCGCGAAGAATCTTAAAGGAGCGCTTTCCCTGCTCCATGCCGGCAACCAGCGTATCCACCATGCCGCCGCCAAGAGCGCTTGACCGCTCGTTAATGCGCCCGATCGCGAGCGCGAGATCGTGCAGGTGCGTGGAAAATATTCCGCGGACGCCCTTCACGGCCAGAGCACAGAGGATCTCCTCCGCAATGTAAGAGGCCTCGTAAGCACCGGTGGAGGAAAGCGATTCATCCAGAAGCACCATGCCGCGCCCATCCAGCGCGTTGAAAATTTCGCGAAGTCTTGCGCACTCCTCACCGAGACGGCCCTTGTCGATCGTATCGTCCGCCTCCTCGGGAAAATGCGTGAAAATGCCGCTGACAACCGAAAGCTCCGCCTTTTCCGCAGGAACGGGAAGACCAAGCTGGAACATTGCCTGGCATGCGCCGACCGCCACCGTGATCACGGATTTTCCGCCGCGGTTCGGCCCGGTCAGAACGAAGATACTGCCCGCCGCGTCAAAAGCGAAATCGTTGGTTACCATCTCATCCGAGATCGCAAGCGCAACGCGCGGGTTGTAGAGCCCCGCAGAGCGGAAGACCTTTTCCTCCGCCGCACAGATCGCGGGGAACGCAACAGCACAACCGGGATGCGAGCGAAGGCGCTCGATCACTTCCGTGGCCTTGCAAATGAACTCGATCTCCGGCAAAAGCTGGAGAAGAAAATCGCTGTGATCCAGAACGTATTCTCCGACGATGGAGCGCCAGCCCTTCACGGAGCTGCGGAAAACCTCCTCGAGCGCCGCGTGCAGTGCGGCAGTCATAGCCTCGGAGGCATTGTCACTCTGCCCTCCCTTTTTGAAGGAGGAGAGGTCCGCAATGCAGGTATTTGCATCGTTGCGGAAGGAGAGGCGAAGGATCTTATCGAGAAGCTTGCCGGGCTTGAAGGGCTCGGCATTCACGGAGATCACGCCGGCCGAGGCCGGAACCATACCCGCGTTGAGGTTGACACCGATCGTCACACTCTTTACCTCGTGCACGCGCTGAGAAAGCGCCGTGAGCTTCTTGTTAAGCTCCTTGTAATATTCGGACTCCGAAAGGGAGCAAACGGCATCTGCCAGTGCGGCAAACGCGCCGTCCGACAGGCGGGAGCGCAGAGGCGAGAGCCTCTTGGCCAGCGTGTCGATACACGAAACGTAAAGCTCGATCTCGGTGATACTGTAAAGATAAGATTCTGCGGGATTGGATTCGCTCTCCATGTGGCGAAGCTCATGGATATCCGCGAGGATGGGATAGATCGCATCCAACGTTTCGCGAAGCTCGGAAACGGCAAGCATATCCGCAAAGGTTTTCTGGCGGTATCGAAGAATGCTCTCATCCGCCGTAAAGAAATCCGACAATGCAGAGGAGCGAAGAGAAAACATTTCCGTCAGCCCAAGTGCATCGCAAACGCGCTCGGAAATATCCGGGCGATTCGCCGCATCTCTATGAAATTCGCGCGCTTCCTTCGTTGGGTAAAGAAGGCTGATAAAGATCTCCTCCATACGGCATCCTTTCTGCAAAAAGCCATTTGATTTCGGTTCAACATTCGACCGATATTTTTATATATACAATCGCTCACTCGCGTTAAATAAAAAATAACTCTATTACATTATAGCACACAATTCGCAAATTCGCAAGAGGAAACGCAAAAAAATATTTATTTTCTTGTAGAAAAAGATATTTTCGCCTCTGCGCCGCGTTTTTTCGGAAAGAGAGCCAAAAGAGGATCTCCGTCTTCGGCGCGCATCCGCCTCCCAAAAAAATCCGATTTCGTGCATCCTATCGTCTCCAAAAGATCGGATTTCACTGCATTTTTCGCTCTTTTCTCTTTCAAATATCTGCAAAATTGCAAATAATTATTGTCATTTTTATACAACTTCAACACAAACAAAAGATTTTTGCGCACACCTATTGACTTTTATCATTCCTTCTGTTATACTCAAAGCACAAACAAAAACTCCAAAGGAGAGATATCCATGAAACTTATTTTTGCGGGTGATATCAGCACCCATCATGCAACCGAGGTGAGCGGCGCGGTTGCCGAGGCGGCCCTCGCTGAGATCCTGCCCGTACTTAAAACGGCAGATTTTCGCATTGTCAACCAGGAAAACGTGCTTTGCAAGGAGGGTGTTGGCTTTGCGATCGCAAAAAGCGGCCCTAACCTTCGCGGCGAGCCCGAAAACGTTGACCTTCTCAAGGCAGGCGGCTTCGATTGCGCGAT
>JAZQWS010000012.1:0-6539 GCA_045632465.1 Eubacteriales bacterium | reverse complement strand
GGCAGATTTTCGCATTGTCAACCAGGAAAACGTGCTTTGCAAGGAGGGTGTTGGCTTTGCGATCGCAAAAAGCGGCCCTAACCTTCGCGGCGAGCCCGAAAACGTTGACCTTCTCAAGGCAGGCGGCTTCGATTGCGCGATCCTTGCCAACAACCACTTCGGTGATTTCCATTTCGATGCGATCAAGGACACCCTGGCGGTGCTTGATAAGGAGGGCATCGACCACATTGGCGGCGGCATGAATCTTGCCGAGGCCTATGCTTCCGTGATCTATGAAAAGGACGGCACTCGCATCTCGATCATCGCCGTTTGCGAAAACGAATTCGGCGGCGCGACCAAAACAACGCCCGGTGCCGCGGCCTACAACCTTCGTCTTCTTGCCGACCGCATTGCAGAGGAAAAAGAAAAGGCCGATTTTGTTGTCGTTGCCTTCCACGGCGGAAACGAATACAATCCCCTGCCCGCCCCCAAGGCGCGCGATCGCTATCGTTTGATTCTCGACCTCGGCGCAGATGCGCTTGTTGGCGGACACACGCATTGCATGCAGGGCTATGAATTCTATCGCGGCAAGCCTATTATTTACAGCCTTGGTAACTTCTTCTTCCCCTGGCCCGGAACGAAGCCGGAGAGAGGCTGGAACTTCGGCTACATGGCAGAGCTGACCTTCAAGAAGGGTGAGAAAACCGCCATTGCGCTCCATCCCTACCGTCTCTTCCCCGACACCAAGAAGCTCCACCTGCTGGACGGCGAGGATAAGGAGCTCACGCTGGCATACATCGAAAAGATCTCCGCATTGATCGGGGATGACGACGAGCTTGCGAAGTATTTCGATGCTTGGTGCCTTGGCTCGGGCGTGGCTTACGCAAAGCATCTGTCCTACGATCCCGCCGCAGAAAAGAGCGGTCACGATTACGAGTTTCTGCAGAAGATCTCTCCCATACGCAATCTTTTCACCTGCGAGTCCCACAACTTCCTTTTGACCAACCTGCTTCGCATGGAGCATGAAAACCGTTTCGATGAAGCGAAGGCTTATCAGGAAAAGCTCGCCGCTCTGCAGAAGATGCCCATCTTCAAGGACGAGGACAACACGGTATTCCAGCAGGTTCTTTAATTCCGATAACAAAAAAAGAGGACGATTCGGTTTTTCGCCGACCGTCCTCTTTTTTTCATCTATTTTTCTTTTTTAGGGTTTGAATTCACGCCGAACAAACGCCCCAGCAAGGGCGCAAGCAACCGCGGCGAGCGAATGATCACGATCTTCACGGATTTTTCCTCTCTTCCCAGCACGAATCCGAGCGGCGCGAAAACACCGCGCGCACACTCTCTGCTCTCATTTTATGAGAAAAGAGAAAAAACGTGCCTCAGTACCGATCCTCGTAAACACCGCCCGCAATGAATTCGCGGATCAGCGACGATCTCGGAACAAGCTCTGCGGGAAGCGGCTCTATCACGGAGAGCGCTCGCCCAATCACGGCAAGATACGGATCTTCGATGCCGGATGCCGCAATTCTCTCGGCCGCCATCGTTTTCAGAACGCCCGGCTCGAAGGTATGAAAAGTATCAAAGAAAAAATCCGCCGTTTCCTTGTAGGGATAAAGATATTTATTCTCCCCCTCCATAACCGATCCCCAAAGCGAGAGCGTCAGCGCAACGTCTGCACCGCGAAAAATACTGTCTCGCACGAGGCGGCGAAGAAAACGGATTCTGCGCCCCGAAAGCAGGCGCGCGCCGCTCTCATCCACGATATTCGTCGAAACGCTGACGAACAGACGAAGCACGCCTCCCTCAGGCAGATGCATCGCGATCGCGGGATTCAAGGCATGCAGCCCCTCCACGATCACGCATCCGTGCAGCATCGCCGCGTGCGCCGTTTCCATCGGCGCGCGCCCCAGCTTAAAATCGTATTTGGGAATCGAAAAATCCTCGCCGCGAAGAATGCGCGAAAGGCATTCTCGGATGCGCGCAAGATCCAGCGCATCGCAGGACTCGTAATCTCGCTCACCGCTCGGCAAAAGCGGATAGGCGGGATCGCGGTGATCTCTGTAAAAATTATCCAGCGAAACGACCAGCGCGTCAAGACCGCGCGCCCGCACGGCATCCGCAATGAGATTCGCCGTCGTTGTTTTCCCCGCGCCGGATGGGCCTGCCAAAAGCAGAACCTTAATCCCCTCTGCCGCGATCCGATCGGCAACGGCGGAAATCCGCGCCTCGTACTGCGACTCATCCCGCATCACCGTTTCCGCGCCGCGCAAAATAGCCTCGTTCAGGTGTGTAATCGTTATTTCTGCCATAGCTACGCAATAGGGCTCTGTGCCCCCTCCTCTCCCGTTAAAATCCGCTGATCGGAAGCGCCTCGTTATCCTCTCCGCGCTCAACGCCGAGGATCAGCACCTTGTAGGATTTTCCCTCTCCCATCGTAACGGTAACGGTTTCGCCCTCCTTATGCCCGAGCAAGGCCGAGCCGAGCGGCGATTCCTTGGAAACAAACCCCTTGAGGGCATCCTGGCGCAGGGTGGTGACGATCTGAATGCGCTTCTCCAGCCCGCGATCGAGATTGCGGATGGTTACGTAATCGAAAAGGCTGATACCGTCGCTCTTCTCCACGTCAACGATCCTTGCCGTGCGGATCATATTTTCGAGATAGCGGATGCGCCCGTCATTGGAGCGCTTCGCTCTTTTCGCCTCTCTGTATTCCTCGTTTTCGGAAAGATCTCCCAGCTCTCTCGCCTGGCGCATCTCGGCGCGCAAAATGGGAGCGAGCTTTTCGTTTCTGTATTTGATCTCCTCTTCCATTTTTTTAATGTCGATCTCTGTCAGCTCGTCGTACATAACTCCTCCAATATACAAAGAATTCTTAACATTTCAAAAGATAAGAAGGGGATGCGGCGGCAGCCACCGTCACATCCCTATCTTTTGTTTTTTTCGAATTTTTCTTAAAATGAAGAAAAGCATCAAAGCTTTTCAACGATCTCCTTAGTATCTCTTGCGATCACAAGCTCCTCGTTGGTGGGGATAACGAGAATGCGGATGGGGGAATCGGGCGTGGAAATATCGATCTCCTCGCCGCGGATCTTGTTCTTCTCCGCATCGATCTTAACGCCGAGGAATGCAAGCTTCTCGCAAACCTTTTCGCGGTAAAACGCGCTGTTTTCACCGATACCGCCGGTGAATACGATCGCATCCGTTCCACCCATAGCGGCGATATAACCGCCAACGATCTTCACGAGCTGATGCACGTACATCTTCTCAACGAGCTGGCAGCGCGCATTTCCCTCCTTAGAGCCCTTGGTGATCTCCTGGTTATCGCTGCTGATGCCGCTAACGCCAAGCATACCGGACTTCTTATTCATCATTTTATCGATCTCATCTGCCGTGGTCAGCTCGCCCTTGCGCATCAGATAGGGGATGATGGCAGGGTCAATGCTACCGCAACGCGTTCCCATCATGATACCCTCAAGAGGCGTAACGCCCATGGTGGTATCAAAGCACTTGCCATTCATAACGGCAGCCATGGAAGCGCCGTTTCCGAGGTGGCAGGTAACAACGTTGATATCCTCGCGACCAAGCATAGCGGCGGCGCGTGCGCTCACGTATCTGTGAGAGGTGCCGTGGAAGCCGTAGCGACGGATCTTATACTTCTCGTAGTATTCATAAGGAAGCGCATACATATACGCATAATCGGGCATGGTCTGATGGAATCCGGTGTCAAACACCGCTACCTGCGGAACGTTCATCACCTTCTCGCAAGCAAGAATACCCGTCAGATTTGCAGGGTTATGAAGCGGGCCGAGATCCTTGCACTCGTCAATGATCGCCTTAACCTCCTCGGTGATAAGAACCGAGCCGGAGAGCTTCTCACCGCCGTGCAGAACGCGATGACCAACGGCCTCGATCTCATCCACCGACTTAAGAACGCCGAGCTTTTCATCCACCAGCGTATTCAGCACCAGAACCAGCGCCTCCGCATGGGTGGGAAGGGTTGCCGCGGTTACGTAATCCTCTCTGCCCTCAACCTTGAACTTAAATCTCGACTTGCCGCCGATCTCCTCGCAAATACCCTTTGCAAGCACCTTCTCGGTGTCCATATCCATAACCTGGAACTTCAGAGAGGAGCTACCTGCATTGATAACCAGAACTTTCATTTTCTTTTCCTTTATCCTTTATAATGTATTTATATGAAAACAACCTAAAATTTATGCGCCGTACGGAATACCTGCGATCAGGATGTAAACGGACGCAAAAGCAACGCCAAGGATCGCGCCGAAGAAAACCTGCAGGGGTGTGTGTCCCACCATGGTTTTCAGCTTCTGCTGGCGTGCAACGCTGTCGCGCTCGAAGATCACGTCGTTCACCTTTCCGAGCGATGCGAGAATATCCATGATCACCGAAGCCTGCTTGCCTGCCTCGCGGCGAACACCCGTTGCATCGTGCATAACGATGATCGCAAGCATGAATGCGATTCCGCAGGCGGGAGAAGCAAATCCGCAGGTGTAACCAACCATCACGGCCGTACAGGTCACGGTTGCGGAATGGCCGCTGGGCATGCCGCCGTCACCGTACAAGCGATGAAAATCCGGCTTTCCCTCCGCAATCCAAGCTATAAAAAATTTCATAATCTGCGTCACCATCCAGCTGCCCGTTGCCGCCAGGATGATGGGATTGGTAATCAAGTCTAAAAAAAGTGCCATAATAAAACCTCCGCTGTACGTTTTATTGTAGCACTTTTTTTGCAAAAAAGCAAGTCTATTTTTTTATTTAATTTTATTTACTTCGCGCAAGGCAGGGAAAGAACGACCTTTCCAACGTTTTCGCCTCTGGCGAGAATATCGTGCGCCGCCTCGGCCTCCGTGATAGGAAGCACCTTGTAGATCGTCGGCTTCACCGCGCCGGATGCAACGCGCGGCCATACCTCTTTTACCAGAGAAGAAAGGATCGATGCCTTCATCTCAGGGGTTCTGGAGCGAAGCGTGCTTCCGATAATGCGAATATTTTTCTTATAGATCGTCTTCAAATCGATGGTGGCTTCTGCGCCCGCGAGTGCCGCAATTACGATCCAGCGACAACCATACTTTACATAAGGAAGGCATTCGCCGAGCATTTTTCCGCCAAGGCAGTCGATCGCGATATCGATCGCGCGCCCCTCGGCCTCCTCTTTTTTAAGAACCTCGGCAAGACTCTCTTCTCTTGTGTTAACAACGATATCCGCGCCGAGATGCTCGATCGACTTAGGATCGCAGATCACCGTGGTGATCACGCGCAGACCAAAGGACTTGGCAAGAGGAATGATAACGCTGGCAAGGCCACTCGCGCCCGCCTGCATCAGAAGGGTATCCCCCGCCTTTGCCTTTCCTTCCACAAAAAGCTTCAGATATGCGGTTGCATAAGCCTCGGGAATAGCCGCCGCCTCGATCATGCTCGTATTTTCGGGCACGGGCATGCACATATCATATTTCACGGCAACGTACTCTGCATATCCGCCGCCGCCGAGAAGCGCGCAAACCTTCGAGCCGATCTTATAATCGGATTTCGCCTTCGCGCCCTCCGTCATGGCAACGATCTCGCCCGAAACCTCAAGTCCCATCCATTCGGGGCATCCGGGAGGAGGCGGATAATCGCCGTCTCTCTGCATCAGATCCGCGCGGTTCAATGCCGCATATTCTACCTTTACCAGCACCTCATCCTCTGCAAGAACGGGATCCGGCACGTCGCTCCAAAGAAGCTCCTTATTATCTCCAACCAATACAGCCTTCATATTTTCTCTCCTTTAATTTTCATCAAGATTGCAGCACTTCTGCACGAGGCGGCGCAGATTTCTTTCATATTCGTAATCGTAAGGATTTTTCTTTTCCCCGCGCACGAAGGATGCAAAGCCGAGCATCATAGCCTTATAGCGGTGATGCGGCTCGGAAACCATTCTCTCTCCATCGGCACCCCATTCCTCGCCCGTGATGGAGCGGTAGCCCGTGGTCAGAAGCTCGCCCTCGTAAATCTTCTCCAGCGGCTCGATCACAACGACCTCCTTCGTTCCCGTAACCACCAGCTGGCGGCGAAGGAATCCGCCCATTTCGATATCCGTGGTTTTCACAAAGGATGCGCCGCGATCGTATTCCAAAACGCAAAGTGCATTATCCGGCGCGTGAATTCCGTTTTTATCCACGCTCTTCACGAAGGAATGAACCGCCTTCGGCTCTCCCTGAATGCGATACACGAGATCGATCAGATGGCATCCGAGGAAGAAGAGCATGCCGCAGCCGGGGAAGGTATTCTGCCATTCGCGGAAGCCATCCGGATGATGGCAGCTCATATGTGCCTCCACGCTGATGATATCGCCAAGCTCGCCTCTGTCAATACGCTCAAGAAGCGGCACGATCACGGGATTGTAGCGGTACATATAGCCCGTATGGAACACCGTTCCGTTCTTCTCTGCCGTATCCACCATGTTGATGAATTCGGCCAGAGAAAGTCCGCCGGGCTTCTCCATATGTAAATGCTTCTTTGCATTTACAACCATTGTCGCATACTTCGTGAGATAGATCTCC
>JAZQWS010000011.1:0-2416 GCA_045632465.1 Eubacteriales bacterium | reverse complement strand
GTCGATCACGAATGGGGATATCTTCTCCTTTGCCGAGCGTTGCGGATGCAAGGTCGGCGTGGCGCACACGGATCTTTTTGCGCACGCCGCAAGCCTTGGCGAGGATCCTTATCGCTATTTCCTGCGTATGGCAGAGAGAGGGATCTTCTGGGAAATGAACGTTTCCTATGATAGCATTCATAACTATTACGAGCACCCTTATATGCTGGAGTTCTTTAAAAATTCCGAGCAGCAGGCCATCGTGCGCGAGAGCGGCGTTTGCCTCTCGGTTGGATTCGATGGGCATAGGGTGGAGGATTATTTTTCGAAGAGAATTGCGGATTATTGCAAGCGAATCGAGGAGATGGGTATTAAGCTTGCCTTTGATAAATGATCTGATTTGTAAACAATAGTTTTGTTTTTTGATGATAAAATGAAAAGAACCGAAATTTTTGATCTTCCGAAAGTCCCCTCTGGAATCTCTGCTCTTTTTCAAGGTGCAAGAGTTTTTGATAGCTCCTGCTCTCCCGAAGCAAGGGTGTATTTCATCGATAAAAACGAGGGGCTGTATCTGAAAACCGCCGCGAAGGGAAGCCTTCTTCGCGAGGCGGAGATGGCCGCTTATTTTCATAAAAAGGGGCTCGGCCCAAGCGTGGTTTCGTATATCACGCAGGAGAGCGATTTTCTTCTGACGGCGCGTGCCGAGGGCGAGGATGCAACCCATGAAAGCTTCCTCTCTGATCCAAAACGGCTGGCCGCCGTGATGGGAGAGGCGCTTCGCGCTTTGCACGAAATGCGGGCAGAGGATTGCCCCGTGCAAGATCGGATGGGTGAATATCTTGCCTTGGCGGATAGAAATTTTTCGGAGGGAAAATTTGACCTTTCGCTCTTCGGCGATCGCATTGTTTTTCATAGCGCGGAGCATGCTTATCAGGTGCTTTGCGAGGGTAGAAAGCTTCTTCGAAACGAGGTGCTTTTGCACGGCGATTATTGCCTCCCCAATATCATGCTAAAAGATTTTAAGATCACATCCTTCATCGACGTTGGAAACGGCGGCATCGGTGATCGCCACGTGGATCTCTTTTGGGGCGCTTGGACGCTTTGGTTCAACCTCAAAACCGATGCTTATCGCGATCGGTTTCTGGATGCTTATGGGCGCGATCTTGTGGACGAGGAGCGCTTGCGCGTGATTTCCGCGGCAGAGATTTTTGGATAAAAAAGCAAATTTGTGCTAAAAACAGCAAATATCTGTATTGTGATTTCAGATTTTGTGTGCTATAATGGCTATAATGATAAAAAATGAAAGGGCGCGTGTCTGCACGTTCGCTTCGGGAGGATATGGGATGAAACGGTTTTTGGAAAATAAGGAATACGACGTTGCGGTTTGCGGCGGCGGCTTCGGCGGCATCAGCGCGGCCTTGGCGGCGGCCAGAGAGGGCGCGAAGGTAGTTCTTTTTGAGAAGGAATATATGCTCGGCGGTCTTGGCACGGCAGGCCTTGTCACCATCTATCTTCCGCTTTGCGATGGATTTGGTCATCAGGTTTCCTTCGGCATCGCAGAGGAGCTTTTCCGCCTCTCGATAAAATACGGGGCGGACGGCCGTTATCCCGCCAACTGGCTGGACGGCGTTGGAACGAGAGGTGAGAACGATCCTCGATATGAGGTAATTTATAATCCCCAGGTTTTTGCGATCCTTGCGGAGAAGCTTCTTCTTTCCGAGGGCGTGGATATCATGTACGGAAGCTACGTTGTGGATACTGCGGTGGAGGACGGAAAAATCAAGTCGCTCGCCGTGGAAAACAAATCGGGATGCACGCAGTATTTCATCAAGAGCGTTGTGGATGCAACGGGCGATTGCGATATTGCGCATTTTGCGGATGCGGGTTGCGTGGAATACACGCGCGGCAACGTTCTTGCGGCATGGCATTATTTTGCGAGCGCGGGCGAAGGATATCACCTCCGCATGCACGGCTATGCGGATATTCCGGAGGAGGAGCTTAAGGGAAGGGAACAAACGCACTTGATCGATCGCCGCTTTTCGGGACTTTGCGGCAAGGAGCTTTCGGAGATGACGGCTCTTGCGCACGAGCAGGTGCTGAATGCATATCTTGCGCAAAAGAAAAAGGATCCCTCGGTTTCGCTTGCCACGATTGCCACGATCCCGCAGGTTCGTATGACGAGAAGGATCGATGGCGCGTATACCTTAACCTATGCTGAGATGCATACGCGTTTTGAGGATTCGATCGGTATGGTTTCGAACTGGAAAAAGCGCGGTCCTGTCTGGGAGGTTCCCTTCGGAACGCTTGTTTCTCCGAAGATCAAAAATCTTCTCGTAGCGGGCCGATGCACCTCCGTGGATGATAGGCTTTGGGACGTTATGCGCGTGATCCCCTGTTGTGCCGTAACAGGCGAGGCGGCAGGTCTTGCGGCGGCCAT
>JAZQWS010000010.1:0-1322 GCA_045632465.1 Eubacteriales bacterium | reverse complement strand
GATCGTTACCATACGCTCTGTGATCGGAGATATTTCCGAACCAATAAAGCTTTCCGTTTTTAGACGAGCGGACAAATTTGGATATTGTGGCACCGGAATAAATGACCTCACGATCATCAAAATGCCAAGGCTCCGCCTCCGTGAAATCCGCGCCGCCGTTATCGGAATAAGCATACCATTTAAAGGAGGGCGTTCCCGGCTCGATTCTCGTATTCCATGCGGGGGCGGATACGTTCGATCCGCGCATAACGAGCAGAAGGCGGCCGCTTTCAAGCTCAGCAAGGATGGGCTCATCTATACCGCGGGAGGAACGAAGATCGTTTAGTATAATCGGATTGGAAAAGGTGAAATCATAGCGTTCGGCGGCCTCGTTATATTTTCCTCTCGCCACGATCACGCATCGGCTAATTGTTGGGCAACTCGGAAATACACGGCTTACGTCCAGCCCTGCGATTCTGCAACCCACGTGCACGGGAACGCCGACGGGAACGGCGATATCGCCGTTTTTCAAAACGATCGGCGCATTTTCAAATCCGTTGTTTCTTTCAAGATGCTCGGGATCTCTCGGATTTTTGGGATTGAACTCCTTTCCCTCCTCGTACATCACGAGATGCTCCGAGAAGGGATGCTCTTCTCCTTCGCGATAAAGCATTATGGTTTGATGATCAAAAAAGCTTCTTTCGCCCCTGTTCCAATAAGCATCGTACGCTTTGCCGTGCCCTTCAAGGAAATATCTTGAAAAGCCCGTGACAACATAGTGCTTATAATGGGGATTCCACACCCTTCCAAACGGCGTATAGGTTCTTTCGTCGCTTCCGTACATAGTGGAAAAGGTTTTCTTCTCGATCGGAATCCATTCTCCGAAGCTGCGGCCGTTATCCTCGCTGTATCTGCAAAGCGCAGGGGACGGATAATCGCTTTCAACGATCACCGATTTCGTTTCCTTGCAGGCAAGCCCCTCGTGCTCAAGATATTCGCGCGTCATTATTACGATACCTGCGCCCTTTTGCGCCTCGGCAATCTTTTTTCCGACAACCTGAATCATAGGAAGAACTCCTTGCTGTTTTTTATTCAGTATAGCACATGTCAAAAAGAAAATCAAGGGCTTTTTCTTTCAAAAAACAAGGATATCCCAATGCGGGATATCCTTGTTTTTTTCAGTGCGAAAATTACTTCACAACGATATTCACGATCTTGCCGGGAACAACGATTTCCTTCACGATCGTTTTGCCCTCGATAGCGGAGGCGATCTTCTCATCTGCCTTAACTGCGGCGAGAATGCCATCCTTATCGGCGGCGGCGGGGATCGCAACTACGGCGCG
>JAZQWS010000009.1:0-1454 GCA_045632465.1 Eubacteriales bacterium | reverse complement strand
CCTTTCTGCGCCTGCTTGAGGAGTGGAATGAAAATCATTCGGTCAATTCCGCAAAATCCAAAATCTATGATATCCTTGAAAAAATGGCAGGAGAAAAAAGGAAGGATCTCGGGGGCGGCCCCTTTGATGCTTGCCTTTCCTATATGGAGGCGCATTTTTGCGATCCGAATCTCGGAATCGGTGAAATCTGCGCGGTTGGCTTTATGAGCCAATCCAGCCTGCAAAGAGGCTTCCATGAGCGTTTCGGCATGTCGCCGAAAGCCTATCTTTCCAAGCTTCGCCTCCATCGTGCAACGGAGCTTTTGCTTTCGGGGCATCCATCCGTCAAGGAGGTCGCCTTCGCTTGCGGATTCTCGGATGAGAAGTTTTTCTCTCGCGTGTTTAAGGAAAAATACGGATTTTCACCCTCTCAGCTTAAAAAAGAATGGAGATAAAAAATGAGAATACTTTTGATACGCCACGGTGATCCCGATTATGAGATCGATGGATTAACGGAGAAGGGAAAGCGCGAGGTCGCGCTTCTCGCCAAAAAGCTTTCGAAGGAAAAAATTGATAAAATTTACAGCTCCCCCTTCGGCCGCGCAAGATTAACTGCCGCGCCCACGGCAGAGGCGCTCGGGCTTGAGGTGGAGATTTTGCCATTTATGCGTGAATTCAGCGCGAAGCTGATAGAGCTTCCGTATCTTTCGGCGCCGGAAATTCCGTGGGATATCCTCCCCTCCTATATGAATGAGCAGCCCGTCGCATATTCGCCCTCCGAATGGCCAAAAACGTCCTTTATCGAAAAATCCGAGATTTTTGCCGAATATAAGTCGGTTTGTGAAAGCTTTGATGCGCTTCTCGCGCGCCACGGCTATGAGCGCGATGGCTACAATTATAAAGTAACGCGTTCGCACCATGAAACGATCGCGATCTTTTGCCATTTCGGCGTGATGGCCGTGGTGATGTCGCATCTTCTGAATTGCTCTCCCTATTCGCTCTGGCAGCATACCTGCGCCCTCCCCACGTCAGTGACAACGATTTATACGGAGGAGCGCCGCGAGGGCATCGCCCAGATGCGCGCCACGGGCTTCGGCGATCTTTCGCATCTTTATGCCGAGGGGGAAGTGCCGTCCTTTGCCGCGAGATTCTGCGAGTGCTATGGCGATCCCGAGCGCCGCGATTAAAGAAACGGATTCCTTCTGGCGTAACAAAAAATCGAGCGAGGATGTCAAAAAGCAAGACGTCTTCGCTCGATTTTTTTATCTTCGGTCTGTAAGGTTAAAATTCCCGAATTTTTTATATATGCATTTCTCTGTGTGCCAGATTTTTGGCAAAATATTCGTCTGCCGTTTGAATGTGGAATTCGCGCAAAACGTCATCCGCCGTCAGGGAAGCATCCTCTGCGCTCAGCAAAACGCGGCGGAGATAGGAGGGGGTGTCGATGCGGATGGCGTTTTTGTATTTTTTCTTTG
>JAZQWS010000008.1:0-6652 GCA_045632465.1 Eubacteriales bacterium | reverse complement strand
GCCGTGTAGGTATCCACAGTTCCGTCCGGATACGTAACGGTTGCGGCCGAGGGTTCCTCTTCTGCCAAGACGGCAACGGCGAACACGCCGACCAACAAAACGAGAGACAGCAAAAGAAGCAAAAGTTTCTTTGCGTTTTTCATTGTTTTTCTCCTCATATTTTTTGAAGGCTCTGTTTTTTTTGCGCCGAGCCTTCTTTTTTAGCGCGCGTACTCGAATATTATACTATATTAAAAAAACAATGTCAATAAGATTTTATTTTTTTGTAAATTGGCGGTTTTCCGTACGCGTTACACTTGCTTCGGTGCAAAACCGCGCTCCGAAAGCCAGGTGATGGCCATGGGAAGCCACGTGCCGAAATCCGCCGAGCGCGGCGGGTTATTCTGCGTTAAATTGTCGGTTATATAATTGCCAAGTGAGAGACCGTGAACGCCGCTTTCATAAAGATGCATCGAAAAAGGAACGCCCTTTTCCTCATAGGCAGAGGCAAAAACAAGGCTGTTTTTCACGGGAACGGCCGCATCCGTTACTGTGTGAAAAATAAAGGCGGGAGCGGAATTTTCCGTCACCTGCGTTTCCAGCGAGAGGCGGCGGCGAAGCGCCTCGTCCTCTCCGCAGAGGTTTTCAAAAGAGCCTCTGTGCGGCTTTTCAAGATAGGAGATCACGGGATAGCCGAGCAAAACGGCATCGGGGCGCGCGCTGATGCCGCGCGAAAGAATATCCGCAAGCTCGGGAGAATCAAACATCGTTGCGATCGAGGCGCAGAGATGCCCGCCCGCCGAGAAGCCAACCGCCGCAATCTCATTCGGATTCACGCCGAGCGCTTCCGCATTTTCGCGAATGTAAACGATCGCCATAGCCGCCTCGCGCAGCGCCGCAGGAAAGCGCACGGGCGCTGTGGAATAGGTCAGAACGAAGCTCTGATAATCCGCCGCAAAAAACTGCGAGGCAATCGGCTCTCCCTCTCTCGCCGAGCAGTAAGCATAACCGCCGCCGGGCAGAGCGATCATCGCGGGGCGATGGCGGTTTTCACCAATAAAGGCGCAAGCATCGTGCAGATAGCAGGCAAGATATCCCTGCCCGCCCTCCGGACGCACAAATCCAAAATATTCGTAAAGATCCACGGTGCAGTGTTTCATTTTGTCTCCTTTTGCAAAGTATTATTGTCGTATAAGCAAAAATCCGGGTGCGTCCTTCATAGAGGAGCATTCCATATACCCCGGCCGCTAAGCCTCAATATCCACCGTTTTCCCAAGATGCAGAGAATAAACGCGGATATGGCACGGGCGCTTGCCAAACATTTGCTCCACGGCGATCGCATAATAGGAAAGCTGCTCATGATGCTTATCCGAGAGGATCTTTGCGGCGAGCGCCGCATCCGAAAGCGCCTCGCGAGGGAGGCGGTCGGTTTTATAATCGATCAGGGAGATCTCTCCCTCTTCGTTCTCAAAAAGACAGTCGATAACGCCCTGCACGAGGATGCGATGCTCGCCGAGCGCGCGGCGCTTTTTCTCATCCTGCGTGAACAAAACGGCAGGCATACGCGCATGGAAGCGCATCTCGCGATGCACAGCGCGCGCACCGAGAATTTCATCCAAGAGGCGGCTCCCTCGGAATTTTTCGATTTCATCAAGGCGCACTCTCTCACCATCCTCGGCGGAAATAAAGTTTTCTTGAATGAGGCGGGCAAGCTCGCTTTTCGCTCCCTTTTCGCGGAGTGCCGAAAAATCACAGAACTGCATAAAGAGGTGGGTTGCAATTCCCCGCCTTGCACTCTCATCTTCCTTGCGCCCTGTCATGAAGGACGGCAGAGTTTGCCTTGGCGCCTGCTCTTGCTCCGCTTCGGGTTTGGCGGTCTGCCCATAAAGCGCGGAAAGCTCGTCCTCCTCCTTATAGGTCTTATCGAGAAGCGCGGGGGTGAGCGCAGAAACCGAAAGCTTTCGCGGAATTTCGGAAAGCACGGCATGATCATAGGTATAAGTGAAGCGGGAAACGTAGCGCAAAATTTCCGTTTCCGCAGGGGGTGTTTGCGCAGAAATTTCCTCAGGCAAGGCGTCTCCCTCCGTCTCCGCCGTTTCCTCGCGGCGGGCAGCGCAGGCTTCGATATGCACCTCAGCGCCCGTTTGCGTTACCAGCGCGAGCTTCAAAAACGAACGCATGCGCCCAAGAGAATACGCATCGAGGAAGGGGATCTGCGCCTCCAGCTCTTTGATATATTCCTCAGGATCGTTCTTTTTCACCGCGCCGTAAAGATAAAGGCGCTCTCTTGCGCGCGTCAAAGCAACGTAGAGGATACGAAGCTCTTCCTCAAAGCCGCGCGCGGCGCGCTGTCTTGCAATGGCGTTCACGGCGGGGTTTTCCACAAGCGCAAGCCCGGAGCGATCGCGCAGGCGGAAGGCGAGGCCAAAGCCCTCAACGTAGGCGAAAGGGCCGCTCTCCTGATCGCGGATCTCACTTCCGCATCCCGCAATGAAGCAAACGGGATATTCCAGTCCCTTCGATGCATGAACGGTGATGAGCTGAACGCGATCCTCGTCTGCGCCGCCGGGGCGCTTTGAATCGAAGTCTGCGCGGCTCTCGATGAGGTTATTGATATAATGAATGAAGCTATAGAGTCCGGCGAAGCCTCCCGCCTCATAGCGCGCGGCATAGTCGCGCAGGAGAAGGAGATTGTCGCGCCCGCCGTTTTTTGCGGCAAGGGAAAGCAGGGAGCTTTCGGCATAAAGCCCGGTTAAAAGCTCGTCCACGCGCATTCCCTCCGCCATCAGCTGATAGCGCGCAAGCGAGGAAAGGAAGGCGCGAAGCTTTTCCTCCTCGGGATGAGCGGCGGCAAAGGCCTCAAGGGCAGAGAAAAGCGTTTTTTCGCGATCCGCGCCGCGATAGCGAACGAGATCGTCCGCCGTGAAACCGTAAAGCGGCGAGCAAAGAAGTCCCGCAAGATAGATATCTCTGTGCGGATTATCGATCGCATTCAGAAGGCAGAGGCACAGAAGCACCTCAGGCGCGAGAAGCAGGCTCTTTTGATCCACGGCGGCGGCGTCGATGCCCATTTCAGCAAAAACACGGATATAGACCGGCGCTTTGGAATGCAGAGCGCGGAAGATAACGGCAATGTCACCGGGGCGGATGGGCGTGCCATCGTTCTTCCTGCCGTCTTCAAGAAGCGAGAGAATCTTTTTGCCAATGGCTCTTGCCTCAGCCTCCACGGCGCCGATGGGCTCTTCCTCCTCGTCCTCGGCCTCATCCTTTGCGCCGGAAACCACCGTGATTTCGGGATAATGATCGCCAACGGGCGGGAATTTCGAGAAGCAAAGGGAATCCTCTGCCACGTAGCCGATGTTCCCCCCGAGGTGTGCAAACACCTTATCAAAAACCGCGTTCACAAAATCCACAACGCCTTTGTCACATCGGAAATTCTGCGACATAAAGATGCTTGCCGCAGGGGATTTCCCTGCCTTTTCAAGGGGCGGGAAGGTGTTTTTCATATCCGCAAAGATCGAAGGATCGGCACTGCGGAAGGAATAAATGCTCTGCTTGATATCGCCAACCATGAAGCGGTTGTTCGGGCGGGAAACGGCCTCGAAAACAAGATTCTGCAGGCGGTTCACGTCCTGATATTCATCAATATAAACGGCGCTGTATTTCTCGGAAAGCTCTTTTGCATAGGCGGAGGGAGCGCCCTCGTCCCAAAGACAGCGATAGGCGTATCTTTCGATATCCGCATATTCGCAAAGGCCTTTTTTCGCCTTCTCCTCGCGGAAGGAAAGATCAAATTTTTCCATGAATTTGC
This sequence comes from Eubacteriales bacterium, assembly GCA_045632465.1. Classification (GTDB taxonomy): domain Bacteria; phylum Bacillota; class Clostridia; order Oscillospirales; family CAG-272; genus UBA1740. The sequence goes on along the minus strand of JAZQWS010000008.1, from coordinate 2,862 downwards.
AAAGAACATCCGTGTATTTGTAAAGATTTGTGTACAAATCACCGAATTGCTCGGCGGCATAGAGGAAATAGCTCTTCCGATAGGAGCTGAGCGCTTCCTTGTATTCCGCGCGGATCGAGATAGCAAGTGCAGTCTCGCAGACCTGCTTTTCTTCCTCCTTCAGCGAGGGCTGGCGCGTGGGTGCAAAGCCCTCAAGAAGCGCGCGCAAGGATTCATAGCTTTCCTGCTTTGTCAGCGAATGAAAGAAAAACTGCTCCTCTGCCAGAATGCCGTGGAAGGCGATCGTTCCCTTCCCCTCCATCGGAAAATTGGCAAGAATTCTCTGCAGGGCATTGTCATAATGCGCCGCCATCTGCTTCGTTTCCGCCATGATATAAGCGCCAAGACGCGTATTTTCGGGCGCGGTGTAGCGCGCGGGATCGTATTCCTCGATCAATGCGCGCAGGGAATGAATGCCATCCTCGTGCGTTTCGCACTTGCGGTAGAGCGAGAGGAGGGTGGGCGCGAGGGCGGCGTCTGCCTTCACGCGCGTTAAAGCATCGCAAAGCTCGGCAAAGGTTTCCGAGGGGATCTCATCCTCTAAATCTCCCTCGTATGCGGCGGCGATCAGCGATTCGCAAACCGCGCCGCCAAGAAGCTCGGCCTCTGCCGCATCGGCAATGCGGTAATTGGGCGGGATGCCAACCGCGCCTGTATTGGCGCGAAGCACCTGATTGCAAAAGGCATCGATCGTGCAGATCGTTGCCGACGGGAGAAGCAAAAGCTGGCGCTGAAGCCGCTGATTTTCGGGATGCTCGGCGAGGGCTGCGCGGATGGCCTTGCCGATGCGCTCCTTCAATTCGCCAACGGCGGCGTTTGTGAAGGTAACGATCAGAAGCTCGCTGATATCCGCAGGATTTTCCTCATCCAAAAGCGAAGCAATGATTCTCTGCGTCAGGGTTGCGGTTTTTCCGCTTCCTGCGGCAGCCGAAACCAAAAGCGTTTTATCTCTCGTGTCGATCGCGGCCTGCTGCTGCGGCGTAAATTTCGTTGCCATGCTTTTTCTCCTTTCATTTGTTCGGGTTTGATGAGAATCGTCGTTCTTCAATTAGGAAACTGTTTCTGCGGGCGGATCGCCATTCCTTCCTCACATATCTCCACTTGTCCGATCGCAAAAAATCCGTCTGCATCGCACATGCGGATCATTCTTCCCTCTTCAAAGTGCGTGCCGATCTTTTTCTGATAGATCGGAAGCCCGTTTCTCGCAAGTCTTGCAAAGAACGGCGGCAAAACCACCGCCTCGTGCTTCATGAAAACGGTTTCCACGGGGAGAACGAGGTTTTCGCGCTCTTCGGCCGTCATCGCCTCCAGCGCCTCGATCGTATGCGCATCCGAAAGCAAAAAGCCCGCCGCCTCCGCGCGGCACAGCGTTTCCATCACGCCGCCACAACCAAGCGCCTTGCCAATGTCGGCACAAAGCGTTCGGATATACGTTCCCTTGGAGCAAACCACGTCCAGCGTATATGCATCCTCGGAGATCTTTTTCGCCTCCAGCTTATGCACAGTGATCGGGCGGGGCTCTCTTTCGATCACGATGCCCTCGCGCGCCAGGTCGCAGAGCTTTTTGCCCCCAACCTTCAAGGCCGAAACCATGGGCGGGATCTGCAAAATCTCGCCGCGGAATTTTTCAAGCACAGCCATAACCTCCGCCTCGGAGGGCAAGGGCGCGCCCGTTTTCTCGGTGTTGCCCGTGATATCCTCCGTGTCCGAGGTAAGACCGAGGCGCAGAGTTGCGATATAGTGCTTATCCGAGGAAAGCATATATTCCCCCGCCTTCACCGCATTGCCGACGAGAATGGGTAAAACACCCGTTGCCAGAGGATCGAGCGTTCCCGTATGCCCCGCCTTTTGGGCACCGAGCAGGCGCTTGATGCGGTTCACCGCCGTTTGCGACGTGAGCCCCTCTCCCTTATGCAAAATGATGATTCCGTTTTTCATTCTCTCGCCTCGCGCTTCGTTTTTTTCCATTTTACCACATTGCGAGGGAAAATGCAATGCTTTTATTTTTATTTTAAATTACGCTTGAAAAAATTATAGAAATGTGATAAAATAAATGCAATGAAAAAAACAAGAGGAGATTCACATGAAAGCAGTTATTACCGTAATCGGAAAGGATCGCGTTGGCATCATCTCGATGGTGAGCGCAGAGTGCGCGGCAAGCAACGTGAACGTTATTGATATCAACCAGACCGTTCTGGATGGATATTTCACCATGATCATGGTGGTTGAGATCGGAGAGATGAACGAAACGTTCTCCGCCTTTGCAGACCGTCTTGCCGATAAGGGCAGAGAAAACGCGCTGGAGATCCGCGTGATGCACGAGGATATCTTTAACGCGATGCACAAAATCTGAAAGAGGAAAAAGCCGTGATCAATACCCAAGACATTTTACAAACCATAAAGATGATCCGCGAGGAAAACCTCGATATCCGAACGGTTACGATGGGAATCTCGCTTTTTGACTGCATTACGGACGATCCCGCAAAGCTCGAGGCAAAGATCTACGATAAGATCACAACCAAGGCAAAGGATCTCGTGCGCGTTTGTGAGGAGTTGGAGCATACTTACGGTATTCCGATCGTCAACAAGCGCATATCGGTCACTCCCATTTCCTACGTCGGTGCAGGACTTTCTCCCGACGGCTTCGTCCGTCTTGCGAAAACGCTTGAGCGCGCTGCAACAGAGCTCGGTGTCAACTTCATCGGCGGCTACTCCGCACACGTTCAGAAGGGCGAGATAATCGGTGCTAAAAACCTTATCGAGTCTATTCCTCAGGCTCTCTCCGAGACGACGAGAATATGCTCCTCGATCAACGTAGCGTCC
>JAZQWS010000007.1:0-3076 GCA_045632465.1 Eubacteriales bacterium | reverse complement strand
AAAGGCCGAAGAAGAGAGCGGTGTTCTCACCCTTCATATCGGTGTTTGCGGAGCAGTGCATGGAAGCCATGCCGTTCAGGGGCAGGTAGTAGTTCATCATGGAGAACATACCCTTCTTCATCTCGCCGCCGTACCAGGTGTTCAGGATAACCTGCTCACGGGAGGTGAGGTTGAAGAGAACTGCGGTCTCGGAGTTAAGGCCGAGCTCCTTGTAGTTCTCAACCTTTGCCTTGGATGCGTTGTAAACAACGAAATCGGGCTTGAAGTTCTCGAGCTCCTCAGCGGTGGGAGTGATGAACATGTTCTTTACGAAGTGAGCCTGCCAAGCAACCTCCATTACGAAACGGATTGCCATTCTGGAATCCTTGTTGGTGCCGCAGAAGAGGTCCATAACGTAAAGCTTCTTGCCGGAGAGCTGATCCATAGCCAGCTTCTTGCATGCGTTCCAAGCCTCAACAGAAGCGGGCTTGTTGTCGTTCTTGAACGCGTCGGAGGTCCACCAAACGGTGTCCTTAGAGGTGTCGTCCATAACGATGAACTTATCCTTGGGGGAACGTCCGGTGTAGATACCGGTCATAACGTTAACCGCGCCAAGCTCGGTTACCTGTCCCTTCTCGAAGCCCTCAAGTGCGGGATCGGTTTCTGCTACGAAGAGCTCCTCGTAGGAGGGGTTGTGAACGATTTCGGTCACACCCTGGATGCCGTAGATGCCAAGATCAATGTTTTTCATTTTTTTCTACCTTTCAGTTTTTTTATTTTTTATTTTATTTATAGAAAATCAGAATAAAATAACGATGAACTGCGAAACGAGAACCACCGCGATCAGCGCGATGGGATAGGTTGCGGCATAAGCCGCGGCAACGTCATCGGTCTTGGAAACGCCGATCAGCGTACCAAGCGCAGGGGTGCTGGTCATAGCGCCCGTCAGAGATCCGAGGTTATTCAGAAGGCTGAGCTTCAGAACGTACTTCGCAAAGACGAAGCCGACAACCATGGGAGCAATGGTGATCACGATACCGTAGATGAAATACTCGGGCTTGAAGAGAGCCACGAACTTTTCACCGCCGGAAACGCCCGCACCCGCAAGGAAGAGGATGAGACCCAGCTCCTTGAAGATCTTCAGCGTTCCGTCCTTCGGCATGATGCTGACAGGACCTGCATGATTGAAGTGACCGAAAACGAGAGAGGTGAGCAAGCATCCGCCCGTGGTGGTCAGCGAGAAGCAGGTGCCCGAAAGACCTGCGGAGGTCAGGGGAACCTTGATCATGCCGACGAACGTGCCGACGATCGCCGCCAAGGCGAAGGCCGCAATACCGTGCCCATCGATCTCGAAGAGCTTTCCGATCGCCTTCTTTTCCTTATTTGCCTTCGGTGCGGAGGCGGCGAGAAGCTTTTCACGCTCCGCATTCATATCCGCGCGAAGGAATTTGGGGATCAGCTGAACGAAGAGAACAACGCCGATAACGCCGAAGATATAGGCGATACCGTATCCCGTGGAAACCGCACTCTCAAGCTCCGCGCCAACGGCCTCCTTGGAAGCCGAGAAGGCGGGGGTGGAGGTCAGTGCGCCGGCAAGAATGCCAACGACCATAGCCGTGAATTCATCGGGATTTTCTACGCCCATCACGCCTCTGCCGAAGAAAATGCAACCAACGGCCGCGAGACCGCCTGCAAGGATAACGACTACGGCGAGCGCAACGTAGGATTTAAAATTCTTTTTGAAATCACCGAAGAATTTCGGCCCTGCCGTGAATCCAACGGAGGTTACAAAGAGGATCAAGCCGAGATTCTCGATAATTTTGAGCGCGTTGCTCGTGTAGTTCACCGAGCCAACGGTGAGCTGTGCCGCAAGCGCCTTATAAAAAAGACAACCAAACACGAGCGCTACAAGGAAAACGCCCGCATCGCCAAGGGAAACGCCCTTGATCGTGATGCGTCCAAGCGCAAAGCCGATGGCGATGATCGCAAAGATGGAAAACATCAAAAAGGTTATGCCTGTGATCGGAATAACACCGCCAAAAAGTTTCATACCGACGCCTCCTTAGATGCTCTTCTGATTCGTGTAATTCGGAAGAAGCTTGGGAGAAACCGTGGTGGTTTCGATCTTCGCGTCAGCAATTTCCTTCTCAAATTTTGCAACGTGGTCAAGCGTGAGCTTACCAAGCTTTGCGTCCTTTGCCTTTGCGGCAGCGTTTTTACCTGCGCTTCTACCGAACACAATGATGTCGAGAAGCGAGTTGCCCATCAGTCTGTTTTTACCGTGGATACCGCCAACAGCCTCGCCTGCAACGAACAAATTGTTAATATTTGTTGTCATACAGTCATCCGTGATATCCAAACCGCCATTCTGATAATGGAGCGTGGGGTACACGAGGATGGGCTCATAACGGATATCGATTCCGTACTTTTCAAACATTCTCCACATGGCGGGAATTCTCTTCATGATCGTTCCCTCTCCGCCGATCTTCTCGATCATGGGAGTATCGAGCCAAACGCCCTTGCCGTTACCGCAATCGATTCCGTTATCGCGCCCGGAGCACTCGCGGATGATCGAAGCCGCCGTTACGTCACGGGTCTCCAGGGGATGCATGAATACTTCGCCGTTCTTATTCACCAGCTTCGCGCCGAGAGAACGAACCTTCTCGGTTACGAGAGCGCCGAAGATCTGCTCGGGGAATGCAACGCCGGTGGGATGATACTGCAGGGTTTCCGCATACAGAAGCTTTGCGCCTGCGCGGTAACCGAGAACAAGACCGTCTGCGGTTGCGCCGTAGTGATTCGAGGTCGGGAAGCCCTGATAGTGCATTCTTCCCGCGCCGCCCGTTGCGATAACAACGGTTTTTGCCTTAGCAACGAGAAGCTCCTTGGTTTCCATGTTCATGAGAACCGCGCCTGCCGCGTTGCCGTTTTCATCGAGAATCAGCTCGATCGCCGCCGTGAAGTCCACAACGGGGATCTTGCGGTTGATGACTTCGACGCGGAGGGTGCGCATGATCTCAGCGCCGGAGTAGTCGGCAGCTGCGTGCATGCGCTTTCTGGAGGTTCCGCCGCCGTGGGTGGTGATCATGGTGCCGTC
>JAZQWS010000006.1:0-3415 GCA_045632465.1 Eubacteriales bacterium | reverse complement strand
CTTGTCAACCGATTTTATGCGGTGAATTTTTGGGTATTTTTTTGGAAAAACAGTACTTGCCAAAATTCTTTTCCCGTGCTATACTATGATTGAACGAAAATTATCAAAGGAGAAGCATCTTATGGAACAAAAGCTTCTGCTCGGCGCATCCCGCCGCAATATAACCCCTCCGATCGGAACGCCGCTTGCAGGCTATGCGCCCGATTGGTTTTCAAATGCGGTAAACGATGATTTGACCGCAACGGTTTTTTGCTTTGAGCAAAATGGGAAGCGCGCGCTTCTTGCAAGCATCACGTTGCTTTCCTTGGCCACCTCGATTTCCGATTCGATCCGCGCATCCATTGAAGAAAAATTCGGTATTCCGAAGGCATCCGTGATTCTTCACGCGATCCACAATCATTCCGGCCCGAATACCAATATCAGCTACGGCTGGGGAGATGCCAACCGCGAATATATAGATACCATCCTGATTCCGAGGCTTATGGAGGCCACCGAGGAGGCACTTGCCAATATGAAGAGCGTTACGATGGCGATCACGCAGGGCGAAAGCCTCGTTGGTGTGAACCGCCGCGAGCGTATGGAGGACAACTCGATCGGGCTCGGACAAAATCCTTGGGGATGCTTTGATCCGCAGATGACGGTTATCTCCTTTGCGGATGAGGAAGGCAATCCCGTTGGCAATCTCATTCACTACGGATGCCACGGCACGGCCGCAGGAAAAAACCGCGAGATCTCGCGCGACTGGGCAGGCGTTATGATCGACACCCTGGAAGCGCAGAGCGGTGCGATCACCGCGTTCCTCAACGGCCCGGAGGGCGACGTTGGCCCAAGACTTACCAATGGAAAAACCACGGGACTGCAGAACATCGGCTTTGCAATGCGCCTCGGCGCGGTGGCAGGCCAGGATGCCGTTCGCATTTATAATCAGCCGAAATACCGCGACGTGCCGAAAATGACGGTGGCGAGCGGGCAAACGATGGTGCCTCTCGCGCCCCGCATTCCTCTGGAGAAAGCAAAGGAAAAATACGAGGAGTTCCGCGGCCACACCATCAATATCCGCGGCCGCTCCGAGCGCCATTACCGCATGCTGATCGAGTCCTATGATAACGGCTATGAGGAGGTAGAGGGCTATCCGCAGGAGCAAACCATCCTGCGCCTCGGCGATCTTGCGATCGTTACCACGCCCTACGAGCTCTTCTCCGAGCTTGGTCTTCGCGTGAAGAAGCACAGCCCCGTTCCCTACACCCTCGTGCTTTCCAACACCAACGGCTCGGAAAGCTACTATGCAAGTGAGAGCGAGATCTGCCGCGGCGGCTACGAAATCGATATGTTCATAACGAAATACCTGCAGCCCCCCGTTCCCAACGCAGACTGGCATTTCGTTATGCAGACGCTGGAAAACCTGAAAAAAACCGAAAACTGATCTTTCCTTAAAAGACGGAGAAAAGATATGAAAGAAAAGCTTCTTCTCGGCGTATCTCGGCGAAATATAACGCCTCCCATCGGCTGTTGTCTTGCCGGCTATGCCCCCGACGTCATTGCCAAGGCGATCAACGACGATCTGACCGTGACGACCTTTGTTTTTGAGCAGGACGGAAAGCGTGCGCTTCTCGCGAGCTGCACGGTGCTTGGCATCAACAACGAGCTTGCAGATAGGCTTCGCGCTATGATGGAAGCGGAGTGCGGCATTCCGAAGGAGGCCGTGATCCTGCACGCGATCCATAACCATTCCGGCCCGAATATATCGGCGGGCTACGGATGGGGAGAAATGGATACCGAATATTTGGAAAAAATATTCATTCCCGGCCTTCTCGATTCCGCGAAGGAAGCCGGCGAAAATATGCAAAGCGTTACAATGGCGATCACCACCGGAGAGAGCCTTGTCGGCATCAACCGACGCGAGCAAAAGCTCGACAACACCATCACCTTCGGCCAGAACCCTTGGGGGTGCTTCGACCCTCGGATGACCGTGATCTCCTTCGAGAGCGAGGAGGAGAAAAAGGCCGTTGCCAACCTCGTGCATTACGCGTGCCACGGCACGGCCGCAGGAAGAAACTATGAGATCTCGCGCGACTGGGCGGGCGTTATGATCGACACTCTGGAAGCGCAGAGCGGCGCGATCACTGCGTTCTTAAACGGCCCCGAGGGCGACGTTGGCCCAAGAATCACCAACGGGCGCACCGTTGGCTACGGTGATATTGGCTTTGCAATGCGCCTCGGCGCTGTGGCCGGCCAGGATGCCGTTCGCATCTACAATCAGCCGAAATACCGCACCGTTCCGAAAATGACGGTTGTGAATGGACAAACGATGCTTCCGCTGCTTCCCCGCATTCCCCTCGAGGAGGCGAAGGAAAAATACGAGCCCTTCCGCGGCCAGACCATCAACATTCTCGGCCGCAGTGAGCGCCATTACCGCGAGCTGATCGAATCCTATGAAAACGGCTATGAGGAGGTCGCAGGCTATCCGCAGGATCAAACGATCCTGCGCCTTGGCGATCTTGCTATCGTTGCCACGCCCTACGAGCTCTTCTCGGAGATCGGCCTGCGCATCAGGAAGGACAGCCCCGTGCCCTACACGCTCCTTCTTTCCATCACCAACGGATCGGAATCCTATTTTGCAACCGAAAGCGAGCTTTGCCGCGGCGGCTACGAGGTGGATCTCTTCACCACGAGATATCTCCAGCCCCCCGCTCCCAACGCAGACTGGCATTTCATCACACAAACATTTGAAAACCTGAAAAAAACGGAGGAATAAATTATGTTCAGAATCGGAATTGAAGAAATCGAAGAAATCACGAAGGTAATTGAGTCTAAGCAGCTCTTTAAGGTAAACGGCGGCGAGCTTCAGGAATCGCAGAATCTTGAGACCGAGCTTCGCGCAAAATTCGGCGTTCCCTACACGCTTGCTATGACGAGCGGACACGCCGCTCTGACTTCCGCCCTCATCGGTATGGGCATCGGCCCGGGCGACCAGGTTATCGTTCCCGCTTACACCTATATTGCAACGGCGATCGCCGTTGTTGCCGCAGGCGCAATTCCCGTGATCGCGGAAGTGGACGAGAGCTTGACCATCGATCCCGCCGACGTGGAAAAGAAGATCACCAAGGCAACCAAGGCGATCATCCCCGTGCATATTCAGGGCTTCCCCTGCGCTATGGATAAGATCTGCGAGATCGCAAAGAAATACAACCTCTTCGTTCTGGAGGATGCTTGCCAGGCAGACGGCGGCTCCTTCAAGGGTCAGCGCCTTGCCACCATCGGCGATGCAGGCGCATTCAGCTTCAACTACTACAAGATCATCTCCGCAGGTGAGGGCGGCGCACTTCTGACCAAGAGCCGCGACATTTTTGAGAAAGCTCTGATCTATCACGATTCCTCCGCCGTTGCCTTCTTCGGAACACAGCTGGACGGCGTT
>JAZQWS010000005.1:0-3591 GCA_045632465.1 Eubacteriales bacterium | reverse complement strand
GGGGTGCGGCAGGACCGGATCGTCACCGTATCGCTGACCGCTTCGGCGGCCGTATTTACGATGAAATACCCCTCGTCGCCACCTTCAAAAATCACCTTTCGCGCAAGGATCTTCGGATTTTTGCGCTCGATGCAAGGCATTATCTCGTGATTTACCAAAGCGAGCTTACCCAAAACCGCGGGAAGCTCGTATGCCCCGGCGGGAACGAAAACGTTTTCATAAACAACGTTTTCGCATACCAGTGCGCCGTTTTCAACGCTTCCGTTCAGAACGATGTCCTCATCAACGATGTCAAACGAAACGCCCTCCCTCTCCAGCATATCGCCAAGAGCCATATAAGATTCGATTGCCTCGCGCTCAAATTCTCCATCCGCGCAGATCGTTCTCTGCGGATAGTAAAGCGCGGTCTTGATCTCCGGGCGGCTCGATTGCAGAATGTGCGAAACTCTCGCGGTGTAATCATTGATCTCGGAAAGCGTGTCCATTCCAACGCTTTCGCCAATGAAATTCGGGCGGTACTGATAGCACATAACGCCCTTTCTGTCCAGAGAAATTACCATAAAGTTGAAAAGGCTGATGCCGCGCACCGCTTGGTAATTGACAATGTAGCGCATTTCCTCGGGCGTAACGTGCGCGCCGTAAACGGCAAAGCTCTCGGAAAGGCACACGCTATGCCCCTGCTGATTGGCCGCAGAGGAAGCAAGGCGCGGGAAAAACTCATTTGCCACAAAATGGGGATCGCGGCAGCTTTTTCCGCTTTCATCGGGATAGGAGATCTGGCTCCAGATAACGTCAATGCCGGGAACGTCAAACGCGCGGAGCATTTTCAGCGAATTGCCGTATTTTTTGAAGCGGCTTTGCGTGGCAGAGTGGTCAAGATCCAAATGCCCCACGGAGAGCATACCGTTTTCATTCAGCCATTTTCTCATAACGGCAAAATAATTTTCGCGCACAAGGTCACCGCACAGCATCGAATAATCGATCTTTGCGCGTCTTTGCGCATCGGTTTCGGGCGGAAAGCTCGGAGAACCGATCACGTAGGGGAGATAGTCCAGAAGATCGTAGCCGTATTTTTCAAAGAAAAGCTTATCCAGCCCCTCGCTCCACGTTCCCATAAATGCTTCATCATCAAACATCATCGTAACGTCGCGGCCCATCGCATCGCCAAAGCGCGATTTCAGCGCTTCATGGGTAAGCTTTAAGAAAAGCTCGGTGGTTTCCGTTCTGGCGATATCGCTCTGTATGTTGGTCGGCATCGGCGCATCGCAAAGATCAACGATCCGAGCATCCCGGGCAAACGCGTCCCCCTCCTTCAATCGGATTCCGTCGCAAAAGGACACGAGCACATCCTCTTTCCTTTCGTAAGGCGTGCCTGCGGGCAGGGTGTATTCTCTTTCAAGAACCCGGCGCTGGATGAGATCGGGGCGCAGATCGATGACTTTACCGCAAGCCATACCGGACGGGAATCCGCCTTCATTGTAAAGCCAAGTATACATTCCCTTCTCCCTCGCAAGCGCAAAGGCATAATAAACGAGCTCTATGTATTCGTCCGAAAGATATTCGGGCGAAAGATGCGTGCGGCGTATGGTCGGGCGGAAGCGCTCGGGCTCGCCGAGAATATAAAAGGCTTTTATGCCCGACGCATACATTTCATCGATTTGCTTTTTTATCTCCTCGCGCGTTGCCGTGGTATTCCACAGCCAAGTGTACGCAGGTTGTCTCTCTATGGGTATGTTTTTGAAATCCATATGTTTTTCGCTATGAGAAGTAAACGCCACAGACTTTTCAATTGGCAAATTTCCTTTCATAGCAGCACCGCCTTTCTCGGCATTATTATAGCACAAAAGCGGGGCGCTGTCAATCCGCGGCAAAGCATATACTTCGCCGATCGCCGCATATCTTGGGGCAAAAAACGAAAAAGGAGATGTTTCCTTTGCGTGCGAACAAAAAGAGCGAAGCTGCCGCTTTTTGCGGCATCTTCGCTCTGCCGAGGGCAAGCCCCAAAGGCGCGGAAAGGATCCCTGCGCCCACAGCGCAGGACTCTCTGCATTCACAATCCCCGGATTCGCTCTCCGCCGTTTAAAATTCTTCTGTAAAGCAGGATGCCCAAAAGAACCTCCACCATCGCTATCGCAAGCATAATGGCAATGATCACAGCCAAAGGATAGCTGAGAAGAATCGCGGAGAAACCAAGACCAATACCTGCGGTTGCTATTTTCACACCAAATTCCAAAACGGTAAGCAGCGTTTGATGCTGTTCCTTTGCTGTATTTGCAAACAAAACGTCCTGCATATACAGCTTGAACGGATCTCTTATAAAAAGAATGATCGTATATCCCACCGCCATTACGACGATTTTGAGGATGATCTGCGGGATAAAGGATCCAAACAGCAGCAGTGCCATCGAAAAGCCGAGCAGGATCGGCAAAGCGATTCCCATTTTTTCCTTGAATTTTTTATAGAGCTTTTCAAAAATCACGTTCGATATAACGCGTATAATACGCGAAACACACAAAATAGCGCCAATGATTAAAGCGGTCTGCTCCGTATCGAAATCAAGAAGAATGGTTTGCTGGATAAAGAGCTTGCCTTCGTTTTGCCCATTGGTGACGATCGAATAAAAAAGCGCATACAAAACGATAGCGATAATAATCAGCTGATTGTAATGAATTTTCACGCCGGATGCGCTCTTTTTCTTATATCGAATCTTGTTATAATCCGAGCAGTCCTTCATAAAAAGCGACAAAGCAAAGCCCAGCGTGCAGGTCGTGATACAGCCCAGCATCGGAAAATACGGATGCAGATTGAACATGAGACTCGCCACAAAGGAAATCAGCATCGTGATCACCGCGTAAACGGTGTTGGCAGAGGTTCGGTAACGAACGAAATCGCTTCTCCGATCCAGCACGTCAAGGTTGTTTTCCAATGCCACGATAGACGCGCTTTTAAATATAGCGGCAACGTCATGAAAAACTCTTCCAAGCAAGACAAGATAATAGCGCTTTCCGAAGGTGATAAAGATCGCAGACATCAGCAGGAAAAATGCCCCCGTCCTTACGGATGCCGTGTTTCCTATCTTTTTTATTATGAAAAGAACGGGAAATTGCAATGCTATGCAAATCAACTGCGATAAGGAGGTAATCGAAACGATCTCTGCGGCCGAGAAGTTCTTCACGATCGTTAAAAACAAGGTGTCCACGGCAATATAAAACAAAAGATCGCCCGTGAAACCGGAATACCAGGGAAAGATCTTCAAAAATTTGTTTATGCTTTTATCCATCTCTTTTTTCCTCTGTTTTTTAGCTTACCTATTGATTATATCACGATTTTCGTGTATAATCAAATACATATAATGCAATGACATTATAGAATAAATACTATATGGGTGGAGCTATGGAAACAATCGCAAAATATGCATATCAGGTCTACAAGGAAAGAAGCTTTACAAAAGCCGCAAAAGCCCTTTACATATCGCAGCCATCGCTCAGTGCGGCCATTTCAAGACTTGAAAACGATCTCGGCTTCCGCATCTTTGACCGCTCAACAACACCGTTTTCTTTGACGGCGGAAGGAAGAATTTATATAGAAAGC
>JAZQWS010000004.1:0-1032 GCA_045632465.1 Eubacteriales bacterium | reverse complement strand
ATCCTCACGCGGAAGGGAGAGAGCATCCGAACGAGATGCTTTGCGATCGCTCCGTAGCTGACGAGGCCAATCGTCTTTCCGATCAGGCTGTCCGTAAATTCGCCGCCCTCGCGCCAGATCTTTTTCTCCGTGAAGCGGCGGTGATAGAAGGGAATGCGCCTCTGCGCCGCCAGAATGTAGGCAACCGTCGCCTCCGCAACGGATTCTGCCATAATATCGTTTCCGGAGATCACGCGCACGCCCCGATCCCAAACCGCATCGGTCGTGTAGGGAACAACCGTGCCGCAAAGATGCACCATCAGCTTGAGATTTTTTGCCTTGTCAAGAATCGTTTCATCGAGGCGCGGAGAGTCCCATCCGGTCACGTAAACGTCGGCATCCCCGATTTTCTCGGCGGCCTCCTCCGCGCTCCATTGTGCCTCTCCCTCGTTCCAGATCACCTCGCCGAGCGACTCGGCAAGCTCCATGTTTTCCTTCGGAAAGAAGGTTTCAAAGCGCTCGTCTTTTCCGAGCGTAATTAAAAATTTCATTTCCGACCCTCTCTTTCTTTTTCCTCGGCAAGCCTCTTTTTCAGAAGCGTTTCAAACCAGAGCGGCGGATCGGGCAGGGGCGAAACCGCCTCCACGCGAGAGTCCGCGCCCATCGTCAGCGTTCTGCTTTTTCTCGGCGCATCGCCCGATGTGCAGGGCTTGCGGTCAACGATGGCCGCGCCGTGTGTGCCGATCTCTTTTGCAGAGCAAAGCATCGCGCTGAGTGCCGCCCGCGCCGTTAAAAATGCATCGTATGCCTTAAAAAACAAAGCCGTTTCCGCCGTCTCCCTCATGCCGAAGATGTCGAAAAAATTCTCGCACTTCTCGCAAATCTCTCCGAAAAGTACCTCCATCCTTTCCGTGCTTCGGTCAAAGGATGCAAATCGGCTCATTTTCTGCCGAAGCTCTATAAGCGCCTCTCTTGGTGATGGCTTCTCTCCGTCGATCTTCGGCAGAGAAAGATGCGGATCTTTCGCCGCCTTTCTTTCCTTTCTCGCAATAT
>JAZQWS010000003.1:0-11794 GCA_045632465.1 Eubacteriales bacterium | reverse complement strand
GTCTTGCAAGCTCCTTGCGGATCTCTCTTCCGTCATAGTGAAGCCACATTTCCGTGCCCCATTGCTTGCCCCAATAATTTGCTCCGAGCATATATTCGTATTTCATTTTCGGTTCTCCTTCGTTTTAGTGCATTCTGTAATCCCATGCATAGGGCAAGGGATATCGTGCCAGTACCTCGTCGGCATCGATCTCCTTAGTGTCAACGCCGCGCTCGGCCGCCAGGCGCTTTGCGTGCAGCTCAATCCAAATGTTGGAAAGCGCGTATTCACCCTCGCGGATGTCCGGAACAACGAGGGATTCGTTGACGAATTCTATCGCGCGCGCAAAGTTTCCGAGCTTCGTATAGCAGGTGCCGAGAAGCATCCGCATTCTGCCGTTTTCCCGAATGCTTTTGGGAAAGGATTCGTAAAGCTTTGCGAGTGTTTCATAGCGCTCGGCGTGGATCAGAATTTCCGCGCATTCAAGGCAAAGCGGGGTGTAGGTATTGCAGAGCTCTGCGGCACGGAGAATATGGTCTGCGGCGGTATTTGCATCCCCAAATACGTTTTTTGAAAGCTGGGCAAGATTGCGCCGCGCCCAGGCGGTGTCCTCTGCTTCGATCGAGCGGAGAAAGGCTTCTTTTGCGCCTTCAAAATCTCCGTCCGCATAGCGCATCACGCCGAGGTGGTTGTAATAATACCAGCTTGTTTCGTTTTTCTTTTCCATCAAGGAGAGCCAGCGTTTGCCAACGGCGAAGGAAACGATCGGGAGGGAAGATGCGGGGCAGGGGAAGGGCTTATCTTCCAAGAGGGCGAGCCAATCGGCCTGCTCCTTGCCGATGCTGTCGGCAGGGAACTCTACGATTTCGCTGATCGGCTTTCCGCGCAGGCGCTCTTCGAGTGCGCCCCAGCCCGAGCCGTAATAGACGGGGGCATCCTTATGCGTAAGGCAGAAAAGCGAAGGATCGAGAAGTGCCATTTTTTCCGAAACGATTTTGTCGAGCGCTTTTCTTACCTCGGTGATCTCTCCGTGCGCCACCTCGGGGGAAAGCTCCGCCGCCGTGTAGCATTCGCGCCAGCCGATGCGGCTGTTTTTCGGCATGATGAAGTGCTCCAGCTGCGTTTTGAGAAGTCCTGCTTGAATCTCAATGTAGGGGCCCGCCTCGTGCGTGAGCCATTCGTTCCAATGGCGGCCGCCGTTGTGCTGTCCCCAAACGAAGAGCTTTCTTCCCTGCAGAATCGGATCCGAGAAGTGCAGAAGTCCCTTTCCGTCTCCCTCCAGGGCGGCGATCCATTTGTCGCTTTCCTCCGGAATGTCGTAGAAATAATCTCTGGAATAGGGAGCGTTTGCGGCGTAGCTGACGTCGCGGGTATCGATATCCCGAAGCTTTCCCTTGTCAAGGAAATATCTTCCCTCCGTATAGGTGCAGAAAAAGCTGTCCTCGGTTGGAACGATCACGCGGGTTTGCTTCGTTTCGGGAACGGCGATATTTGACCACCAATACATATAAACGTCCGCATCGTCGGTGTTTTCGATTGTGATATTCATGATCAGAGCATCGGCATGCAGAGTGGCCTCGACGGTGTAGACAACGCCGCGGATGCGCTCGAATTCATACATGCGCAGAATCGGCTCTCCCTCCGCGTTTTCGCCCTTCTGCGCAAAAAGGCTTGCGCAGGTCAGGGGGTTATGGCCTTTGATGCCGACGTTCCATTCCACGCCGCCGGAAAACCATGCATTGCGCAAAGCGAGATTGGCGGGGCGGAATACATCGTTTTTATAAAGAAGCTCGCGGTCTCTTTTTTTATCGTAGAGCGACCAGAGTCTGCCGCCGAGAGAGGGGAGAAATACCGCGCGGATTTGGTCGTTTTCAAGAATCGCGGCATCCATATCGCGGGGGATCTGCGCGCGGTCGTAGCCGTCCTGAATGGTATAGGGAAGAAGGGTTGGAATCATGCCCTTGCCGATATTTTTTGCGTCCTTTTCGGGAACGGTTTTTGCAACCTCGATGGGGGCGCGGATATAGGCGTTTCTGTGAATATCGGGAAGCGTGTTCGGCTCGCCCATGTTGGCAGAGGGGAGAGGGTATTTTTCAAAGCGCAGCTGTGTCATAAGATTCTCCTGTTTATTTTTTATATGCCTTGACAAGGCATTTCTTACAATGCTATAATATCATTGTATATTTACTTTTTCAATGAAAAACAGCATATGTTTTTCTTAAAAATTTACATTTTGGAGTTTTTTTATGAAGGATGCATACTATGAGGCGCTTAAGGATACGCGAGGCAGACTTTTTGCCGAGATCCAAAAGGAATATGCTTCCCGCTATCATTTCCACCGCGCCTTTGAGATGGCCTATATATTTGAGGGTGAGGCAAAATATCAGGTGGAGGATCGGATTTTTTCGGCCTCGAAGGATCAGATCGTTTTTGCGCATTGCTATTATCGCCATCGCTCGTTTGATATCCTGCCGCATAAAAAGTACGTGATTGCCGTGCCGGAAAATCTCTCGCATGACGTGTACGAGCTTTTTTCCTCCGTCACGCTTCCGCATCTTTTGCCCGACAGGGAGTTTAATAGAACGCTTCTGCCGTATTTTGAGGCACTCTATGCCTGCGATCAGAATACGCCGCCGATCGTTATCACGGGCTACGTGGATTTGATTTTCGGGCTTCTTGCCTCGCATTATAAGAGCATCACCGTTTCGCCGAAGAACAAAAACGTTTCGGTCATTGCGGATATTCTCAACTATATCGATCAGCATCTTTCCGAGCCTCTGAGCCTTGAGAGTGTTGCCAAAACATTCGGTTATAACAAATCGTATTTTTCGAGAATGTTCAATTCCTGCGTCGGTGTATCGCTGAACCGATACGTCAATTTTGCCAGGCTTGACCGCTATATGCTCCTTGAAAAGCAAGGGGGCGAGCAAAGCGTGACCGATCGGATTTTAGAGGCGGGATTTCCCTCGCTTGCAACCTTTTACAGAGCGAAAAAGGATCGCGAAAGTCTTGGTTGACGGCGGAGAAGAAATGTGATAGAATAGAGTAGAATATAAATGAAGGAATCGCGCCTCGGCTGAGGCAAAAAGAAAAAAAGGGGGTGTGCCGAGTGAGATACGATAAAGAAAGCGGAGAGCTTGCCGTTTCGCTGACGGAATGGGTGATGCTTGCCAGACGAGGTGTCAGCACGGCGCAGCCCATTGAAGAAGAGGAGGCACTTTCGCCCGCTCTGCGCTATGCCTTGAAGGAGGCGATGCCGGATGCGAAGGAGGAAAAGCTTTTTTATTCCTTCGAGGGAGAGGGCGGCGTGCGCTTTGGTCTGCATGCAACGCTCCAGCACGTGGGCTTCGATACGATCACTATCGCGCGCGGCGTGGACGGAAATCCAAAGCGTCCGCCCAAGGCACTCACCCAGCAGGTGCGCGGAGAGGGATACACCGCCGCCTATATGTACGCCATGATCACGGCGCAAAAGCGCGTGAAGCTCCGCATTCTTTATATCAACCCGGATACGCTCGCCTTCGTGGAAAAAACCGAAAGCCTCCCGATTGCAAAGCTGGAGGAATTTTTTGCAAAGTGCCGCGCGGCGGTTGCGCTCTATGCGCGCCCTGCGATCGAGCGCGTGATGAAAAGGCTTCCTTCGCTTGAAAATCTTGCCTTTCCTTACGGAAAAATGCGCGAGGGGCAGGACGTTTTCGTGCGCGGCGTTTTCCGCGCGATCAGCGCGGGAAAGACCTTGTATGCCGAAGCACCCACGGGCATTGGCAAAACCGTTTCCTCGCTTTATCCCGCCCTGCGCGCGCTCGGCAAGGGAAAATGCGATAAGATCTTTTATCTGACGCCGAAAACCACCATTGCGTACAGCGCGAGGGATTGCCTTCTGGATATGGTGGCAAAGGGCGCAATTCTGCGCGCCGTGATCCTCGGCGCAAAGGAGCGCATCTGTCCGCATCGTATGATCTGCCGCGAGGGCGCGGAAAAATGCGAGATGAGTGAAAACAGGCGCCTCACGGAGGCGGCACTCTGGCTATACGATCATGCGCCCTCCGTTTGTGAGGAGGGGGATATTCTTTCGGCGGCCGCCGCATACACGGTTTGCCCGCACGAGCTTTCTCTTTGCTATTCCGAGCTTTGCGACGTTGTGATCTGTGATTTCAACTATCTCTTCGATCCCGTGGTGTATCTGAAGCGGTATTTCACGGACGGAGGGCGCTTTGCCTTCCTTGTGGACGAGGCGCATAACCTCCCCGATCGCGCATCCGAAATGTATTCCGCACGTATAGAGGAGGGGGAGATCGCCGGCGAGGGGCTTTTGCTTCCCGAGCATTCGCCTCTGGCAAAAGAGATCGAAAATGCAAAGAAAACTTTCCATAATATCCTATATCCGCTTGTGAAAGAGGAAACCCGCAAGGACGAGGACGGCAATATTATTGGCTTTGCGCACGGCAGAGATCTGCCCGAGGGGATCTTCCCGCTCGTTTCCTCGCTTCTTCTGGCGGCGGAGGAAACGCTGCACGCGCAGTATGGCAAAAAGAGCGCGGAGGAGCTTCGCCCGCTGAAGGATTATTACTATCGCCTGAAGCGCTTTTTCGGCATTGTGAATTGCTTTGACCGCCGATACGAATATTTCGTTTTCCTCGAGGCGGGCGTTCTTTCACTGAAGCTTTTCTGCATTGATCCCGCAGGCGTGATCCGCGCGCGGCTCGAAAAGGGGCATAGCACGATATTCTTTTCGGGAACGCTCACGCCGATCGATTACTATAAGTCGGTGCTTGGCGGCGACGGCGAGATCTTGGAGGTTCCTTCTCCCTTTGTGAAGGAGCAGATGTCGATCTCCATTATGGATAAGATCGGAACGCGCTTTTTGCAAAGAGAGGACACGCTTCCCGCGGTTTTGCGCGTGATCGCCGCAACGGTTTCGGCCAAGCGCGGGCATTATATGATCTTCACACCTTCTTTTGCTTATAACGAGGCGCTGGCCTCTGCCTTCCGCGCCAAATATCCGAAGGTTCGCGTGCTGGAGCAGAAGCGCTCTATGAAAAGTGAGGATCGCGCGGCGTTTCTGGATGCCTTCCGCGAGGAGGGGGGCGGCTATCTCGTTGCCTTTTGCGTGATGGGCGGCATTTATTCCGAGGGCATTGACCTTGCGGGAGATTCGCTGATCGGCGCGATCATCGTTGGCACGGGGCTTCCGGGCATCAGCTACGAGCGCGAGGCCATGGCGGCTTACTATGATGAAAAATACGAGGCGGGAAAGCAATACGCCTATATTTACCCGGGCTTCCACCGCGTTTTGCAGGCGGCAGGGCGCGTGATCCGCCGCGAGAGCGACCGCGGCGTGATCGTTTTGATTGACGATCGCTTTGCCGATCCGCTCTATAAAAAAAGCGTGCCACAACTGTGGCACGGGCTGAAGTTCGTTGGGGATGCGAAGGCGCTTCGAAGCCTTCTTGATAAATTCTGGGCGGAGGAAAATTAAATATCAAGCTTGGCTTTTTTGAGGAGGTATCCGCTTCGTTTATCGAAGCGTACCTCCCCCTTTTTTTGCGAAAGCGTGCGGCCGCTTCGGCTGAGCCTTATGGAAACGGAGACGGAAAAACATTTTTTTCGTTCTTCAAAGGAAAAGGCAAGAGAAAACGAAAGCGGGCGGTGGCGCAGCTTTTTGTGCGGATCGGGATTTTTTTCGTATTTTTCGGAAAGCGAGGGAAGCGCCGCCTCTGCACTTTTGTAGAGCGCTTCTCCGAATTTTTCCAGCGCCTCTCGGATGCGTGCGCCTGCCTTTCCTTCCGGCAGATCGGGAAGGGCGCATTCGCAGACGATATGGCAAATGCCGCCCTCCGAAAATTCTTTTCTGTTTTCCATTCTCCGCCTCCCTCGCGCGTTTTTTTTATTCTATGCGATGGCGGCGCGGGATATGCTTCAGGGGGTATGGAGCGCGCGGTAAGCGGACATAGAGAGGCCGTATTTTTTCTTAAAGAGCGTGGTCGCGAGGCTGAGTGTGCAAAAGCCGCTTTCAAAAACGATCTCTGAGATGCGCTTGTTGGAGTTTTTCAGCATATTGGCGATATAATTGAGGCGCAGATCGGAGATGAATTCCGAAACGGTTTGCCCCGTGTATTTTTTCATAGAGCGCGCAAGATGCTCGCGCGTGCGCCCCGAAAGAGCGATCATCTGCTCGCTTCCTTCCTTGAAGCCGCCCTCTGCGCGCATACGGATGCAAAGCGATTCCAGCCAGGGCGGCATGGAATGTGCCTCGTGCGAAAAATCCAAAAAAAGCGCGATGAAAAGCTCCATCAAAAGAATGCGAAGCGCGGTTTTTCGCTTCGGCGCATCTTCTGCGGCAATGGCACCGAGAGATTCGATCTTTTTCTCAAAGCGCTCGCGCTCATACTGCGTCATTGTAGCGGTTGGCGGCTGACCAGACTTGCAAAGATTTTCGGAAGGGAAGCCCGCGCCAAGATAGGAAAAAACGCTCTCTAACGTTTCTTTTGTAAACGTTAGATTACAAAAAGTGAATTCTTCGTCCTTGATCTTGGAGTATTTATGCGTGTCCGAGGGCCGGATAAAAACAACGTCGCCCGCCGAAAGCTTTCGGCGCGTGCCGTTTGCCGTGTGGCAGGTGTGCCCCGTGAGCATAATAAACATCTCCGCGTAATCGTGGGTGTGCTCGGTGAAGTATTCGGTTCGGCTGTTGACGATGCGATAACCGATGCCCGTGGCGCCGTCTACGAAGCGCTCGGCGCTTAAAACTTTAGTACTGATAGGAAAACACCATCTTTCTTTCAAAAATATCACAATACAGATATATTTTATCACATATTTGATTGAAAAACAAGCGGATATTTGCTAAAATAGTGGTAATAAAAGAAAAAGTCGCGAAGCGCAGGCCGATTCATCAAAGCTTTGTGCGGTTGCCGCCTGCGACAGAATGGAGGCTTTTATGTCCGTCAAGCTTAAAATTTCCGATCCCGTGATCATAGCCCAAGGGCCGAGATATAAGGACGTTGGCTGGGGAGAATTTCAGTTTCCCTTGGCGGGGGCTTGCGCGGAGGACGGCTCTGTTTACGCAAGCGTGCAGATTACCGAGGATTCGGGTGATGCCTACGGCTCAAGGCTCTCGCGCGCTTTCTTTGTTTCTAAAGATGAGGGAGAGCATTGGGAGGCACTTCCGAAGGAAGAATGGGAAGCCGCATCGATGCGGCAGGCTTTGCGCTTGCCGAGCGGCGAGCATATAAGGCTTCCCTCTACCCCTATCGTACGCGTAGCACCCGAGGCGCTTCCCGCGCCCGCAAGCGTTTTATATGGGCCGGAATCGGGGCGGGATCGCGTGTTGTATCGGGCGAGCGATATTCCGGATTCCTTGGTGCATAAGGGCTGGTACGTGGATCGTTACGATCCCAAAACAGGTGAGATATCTCGCGAGCAAGCAAAGCTTGATTGGCCGAATATGTGCATTGGAGGGGGAAGGGACTATCTTGTCAGTCCGTGGCCGATCGGTAGGATGCGCCTATCGCCTGACGGAACGTTGTTTCATACGCATTATTGGCGCGGGCTTTATCCCGAAAACGGCGCGCCGGATCTTTTCTTTCAGCAATATTATTTTAAATCGGAGGATGCGGCGCATTCGTGGTCGTTCGTTTGCACGATCCCCTTTGTTCCCGATGTCAGAAAAATGCCGAGGGCGTATTTTGCCGATGGATTTTGCGAGGCGGATATTGCCTTTATGCCCGATGGCAGCATATTTACGCTTCTGCGTACGGGATATTCGTTAGATATGCAGTTTCCGATGTATTACGCCCGATCCACGGATGGGGGGAGAAGCTTCAGTGAGCCACAGATCTTCGACCGTCTGGGCGTTTGGCCCACGCTTTGCTCGCTTTCCTGCGGCGTGACGCTTGCATCCTATGGGCGCCCCGGCTTTTTCCTTCGTGCCACCGATGCGCGTGACGGTTTGGTTTGGGATGATCCGATCGAACTGCTTTCTGCCGAGGTGAAGCCCGATGCGAGAGAGATTCCACCCTGCCCCGGAGAGAGCCGCGCACCGTTTGAGTGGCGGAGCGGCTGCGGTTATTCGGATATGGTGGCCTTGGATGCGCGCTCGGCGCTTCTCGTGTATACGGATTTTTACGTGCCGGATGAAAACGGAGAAAACAGAAAAACCTTGCTTTGCCGTAAAATCACGGTGGAAGAATAAAAAAAGGAGGATCAATATGAATCTTTATCTTTCAAAAATTCAAAAATGCTGCGAGCTTCTTTTGAAAGCCTCCCGCCGCACGGTGGCAGAGCTTCCGCTCCGCGCGCTGGAGATGGCGGATTACAAGGTGGGGCATAAAGCGCCCGAGGGCGAATATCTGCCCTTTGCCTGCGTGGACGGACTTGATAAGCGCTACTGGATCAAGACCGAAGTGAAAACGCCGATCGCAGGTGAAAACGAGTCCTTATATTTTGAGATGGTTACCGGTGCTTCTGGCTGGGATGCCACGAATCCGCAAATTATTGTTTACATAAACGGCCAAATGACCTGCGGCTTGGACGTAAATCATACGCTTGCACCGCTGGAGGAAAACGCGGAGAATGCAATTGATTGCTATCTCTATTCGGGAACGCAGTTTGCGCATTTTCCCGTAAATGCCCGCGTGGTGGCGATTCGTCGCCGCGTGGAAAAGCTTTATTTCGATATGCTTGTGCCGTATGAGGCCTGCCGCGACGTTTATACCGAGAGCTCGGCGGAATTTGCCGCCGTGATGCGCGTGCTTGACAGAGCGCACGCCGCGCTGGATCTTCGTGACTTTGATTCTCCTGCCTTCTTTGAGAGCGTGGAGCGCGCGATCGCCCTCTTGGAGGAAGAATTTTACGGCGCGCTTTGCTCTGCGGAGGGAAAGCCCGTTGTGCATTGCGTTGGCCACACGCATATCGACGTGGAGTGGCGCTGGGATCGCAGACAAACGCGAGAGAAGATTCAGCGCTCGGCCGCAACGGCAATCTCCCTGATGAAAGAATACCCCGATTATAAATTTATGCTTTCTCAGCCCGAGCTTTATCGCTATCTTGATGAGGAGGCCCCTGAAAAGTTTGCCGAGGTGAAGGCGCTTTCGGAGGCGGGGCGCTGGGAGATCGAGGGCGCTCTGTATCTTGAATGCGATTGCAATCTGACGAGCGGAGAGAGCCTTGTGCGCCAGCTTCTTTACGGAAAGAAGTATATGCGCGAGGCGTTCGGAAAGGAAAGCCGCGTCTGCTTCTTGCCCGACGTTTTCGGCTATAGCGCCGCCATGCCGCAGATCCTCAAAAAGAGCGGCGTTGACCACTTCATCACCTCAAAGATCAGCTGGAACGATACGAATACGATGCCGATGGATGCCTTCCTTTGGCAGGGAATTGACGGAAGCGAAATTCTTTCCTCCTTCATCACTACGTGGTCTTTTGTGAAAAACGGACCGCAGAACCGCCAAACCACCTACGTTGGAAAAAACATCCCCACCTATATCAGAGGCGCATGGGAGAGATTTGCGCAGAAGGAATATGCAAACGTTGCCCTGAACACCTACGGTCACGGTGACGGTGGCGGCGGCCCGACGCGCGAAATGCTCGAATACGCCGACCGCCTTGCCAAGGGCTTCCCCGGAATGCCGGTTTTGCGCCTCTCTCTGCTTTCGGACTATTCCGAGGCGCTCTCCTCGCAGTTTGCCGAAAACGTGCAAAAGCTCGGCCGCGCGCCGCGTTGGGTAGGCGAATTGTATCTTGAATATCACAGAGGCACTTATACCTCCCAGGCCGCCACGAAGCGCGGCAACCGAAAGTCCGAGCTTGCGCTCGGCGCGGCCGAGGCGCTTTCCGCCACGGATCTTTATTTCGGCGGCGCATACGATAAGGCAGGGATGGATCTCGCCTGGCGTGATACGCTCCATAACCAATTCCACGACATTCTCCCCGGATCGAGCGTGCATTCGGTTTACGAATACACGAAGGAGGACTACGCGCGGATTCTCAGCTATACCGATTCCGTGAAAAGCGAAAAGCTCTCCGCGCTTGCATCGCGCATTGAAACCGATGGCGGCGTTCTCGTTTATAATCCGCTCGGCTTTGCACGCCGCGGCGAGATCACGGTGGACGGCGAATCCTATACGACCGAAAAAGAAATCCCCGCCTTCGGCTATGCGGTGATCCGCCCCGAGAAAAAGAGCTCCGACGTTCATATTGGTGAGAGAACTGCGGAAAACGATTTTTACCGCATAGAGATTGACGGCGCAGGCCGCATTACCTCGCTTTACGATAAGCGCGCGGCGCGCGAGCTTGTGCCTGCCGGTGCGTGCATGAATGAATTCCGCTCCCACGAGGATTATCCCTTGCTTTACGACGCCTGGGAGCTGACGCCCTACGCAACCGAAAAGCCCTATATTTTGGATGCGGAGGCGCAGATTGCGCCCGTTTATGACGGAACGCGCGCAGGCTTCGTGATCCGCCACGCGTATCGGGGCTCCTCGATTTGCCAAACGCTTTGGCTTTATTCGGATTCGCCGCGCATCGACCTTGCGCATGAGATCGATTGGCACGAAAAGCATCAGATCCTGAAGCTCTTCTTCCCCTGCGACCTGCACGCAAACGAGGCCACCTACGAAATTCAGTTCGGCCACGTCACGCGCCCCACGCACAAGAATACGAGCTGGGAGGAGGCCAAGTTTGAGGTCTGCGGCCAGAAATGGGTGGATATCTCGGAATACGGCTATGGCTTTGCCCTTCTGAATGATTGTAAATACGGTTACAGTGCCGAGGGAAGCACCCTTGCCTTGACGGTACTGAAATGCCCCGATGAACCGGATCCCACGGCAGACGAGGGCTACCATACCTTCACCTGTGCGCTCCTGCCGCATATGGGCGACTTCCGCGCCGCAGGCGTGATCCGCGAGGCCTACGCCTTGAATCAGCCCCTCATTTTCTGCCCCGTTTCCCAAAATAGCGGTACGCTTCCCGAAAGCTTCTCTATGGCGGAATGCGATAACCCCGCCGTTATCATTGACGGCATCAAGCGCGCCGAAAAGGGCGATGGCCTTATTCTTCGCCTCTATGAATCCTTCGGCGGTAAGGCCAAGGCAAAGATCCGCGTGGCAGAGGGCTACACCAAGGCCTTCCTCGTGAATCTGATGGAGGAAAATCCCCTGCCGCTCCCGATTGAGGACGGATGCGTTTCTTTGGATTTTGGCGCGTTTGAGATCCATACGATTCTTTTGGAAAAATAAAAAGGAGAAGATGCGATGAAAAAGATCGGCAAAGCGGTGCATTTGATTGCGCGCACCGAGGGCAATCTTCGCAATGGAGAAGGCGCGTTTTTGCGCCTGCGCGATGGGCGGATCTTGTATGCTTACACGAAATATTACGGCGACGGCTGGGACGATCACGATCCTTCCTATATTGCCGCCTGCTATTCCTCGGACGAGGGAGAAAGCTGGACACAGAGCGAGATCTTTTACGAGAAGCCCGAGGATGCGATGAATATTATGTCTGCCAGCCTCTTGCGAATGGAAAACGGCGATCTCGGCCTTATATATTTGCAAAAAACACAGGTTGGGGATCGGATTCTTTGCAACCCCTATCTCGTTCGCTCCTCGGATGAGGGCAAAAGCTTCGGCGCGCCGCTCTCTATGATTGAGGAGCGAAGCTACTACGTTTTCTTGAACGATCGCATTCTGCGCACGGAGAGCGGGCGCATCATCTTTGCGGTTGCGGATCACGTTTCGGGCACGGCAGGCCGTATGCGCCCCGGCATTATCAAAACCTATTATTCGGATGACGACGGCAGAAGCTTCCGAAAATCGCCGGG
>JAZQWS010000002.1:0-1650 GCA_045632465.1 Eubacteriales bacterium | reverse complement strand
TTTTCCTCCTAAAATATGGTGCTTTGCACCAAAATTATCTCCATTATAGCACATCGTTTTTGAAAATGCAAGCAAAATGTAAAAAAAGAATGAAATGTGGAAAAACGGAGGACGTTTTTTGGTCATATCTTTTGCGTCTTTCAGGGTAGAGACCGCATTTTAAAAAATATTTTTTTACCCCCTTGACAAACGAATTTCGTTTTGATAGAATAGCCTTACAAGATAATATTTTCGGTATGAGCCGCAAAAGAAACGAATGCATTTTTGAGCCTTGGCGTTTTGATTTTTGATTTTTTAATTTATGCTTCGTTCGTTTCTTTTGCGGCTCATGCTACCGCGCGGAGGTTTTTATGAAAACAAAAAAAGGAAACGTTTTATATCGGCTTTTCTTCAATCGAAAGGACGAGAGAAGCTACGGCCGCTTTGCCTTTTTCTTCGACAGCCTGATGAATAACTTTGCGGGTATATTTGCATCCGGCGCGTTTTACACGGCGTTTTTGAGACTGAACGACATTTCGATGTCGGACGTTGGCGTGATGACCTATATGCCGATCATTGCCAACGTTTCCTGCATTTTTGCGCCCTTCATTTTCCGCAATATGAAAAAGCGCAAGGCGGTTTTGATGGCGGCGCGCATTGCCTATTACCTTGTGAACCTCGTTGGCGTTGCGCTCGTGCCCATTCTGATCCGCGATGCGGGCGTGCGCGTGGCTCTGATGGCGTTTTTCCTCTCCTTTGCCAACGTGATCTGGGGTCTTTTTGTTGGCGGCTTTGCGGATTGGGAGCTGAATTTTTTGCCCCAGGACGGAACGCGGGAGGATTATTATGCCTATCGCGGCCTGATCTGCTCCATCGTCTCCTCCGTGACCTCCATTCTGGCAGGCTTTGCCGCCACGGCGCTGGAGGCCACCTCGCCGCAAACGCAAAATACCTGGCTTTTCTGGCTTCGCATCGGCGGCTTCGCCTTTATTCTTCTGGACGTGCTCGTTTTTCTCCGCGCGAAGGAATATCCGTATCCGCCGAGCGACGTGCATCTGAAGCTTAAGGATATCTTCGCCGTTCCGATCAAAAACAAGCCCTTCCGCCGCGTGATGCTTCTGCACACGATGGTTTCCATGGGCGCGGCGATCACGGGCTCGAGCTGGACCTATTATCTGATGGATTGCGGCCTTGGATACAGCACGCTCTCCTTCCTCTCCTCGATCACGCCCATCATGGCCCTGATCTTAACGCCGATCGCTCTGCGCTTCTTCAAGAAAATGGGCTGCATCAACAATATCTTCCTCTACCGCTGTATTGAGATTTTTGTTTGCCTTGGTTACGTTTTCGTCGTTCCCGCAACGGTGCGCTGGCTTTATCCCATGATTTTCGTCTTTGCGCAGTTGGTAACGGTTGGAGTTAACGTGGCAAACTTCAACTTTATCTATATGTTCATGCCCGAGAAGGATCGCCTGACCTACTACTCCTTCTATTATTCCACGGCAACGGTGATGAGCTTTGTCGGCTCGTTCTTCGGCGCGCAGTTCATCACGAGAACGCAGGGACGTGTTTTCTCGCTTCTCGGCATTAGCTTTGCGCCCGTGCAGATGCTTATGCTGATCCAGACGTTGATTCTTGCCGTGATCGTTTGCATTTTTGCCTCCTTCCGCC
>JAZQWS010000001.1:0-11249 GCA_045632465.1 Eubacteriales bacterium | reverse complement strand
GCCCCACAAATGGATGAAAAAGGGATTTTACCTTCACAACGCCCCACTTCAACCCACTTTGCTATTATTATAATACACTTTTATAAAAAATGCAATAGTTTTTCGAAAAAAAACGAAAATTTTTTTGAAATTTTTTTGTGTTTTACGTTTGCGCTATCGGATTTTGAAATAAAAAGAAAAAAAGTTCTGAAAAAACTACGAAAAACCACTTCCATTTTCTCAAAAATTATGGTAAACTAAATGGAGAAATTTACAGGAGGACTTTCATGGGGCTGCTTGCTCGATTGTTCAGGGTGGGGAAGAATCCCCAAAGTGCGGCGTTTCGCCGTCAGCGCGCGGCGGAGCTGCATGGGCAGGTCATCCGTTACGTAACGGAGCAGAGAAACGATAATGAGGACGTGATCGGTCGCGGCGGTGCGCTCGCCGTCTCGGGAGACGAGTTTATCGTGGATTCCTCGGGAGACACGTTGTTTCGTTGCAAGGTGGACCTTCTGGAGGCCGCGTATCTGATGAGTGGAGACGGTGTGATTGTCACCGGCCCGAATTTGTTGGAGGGCGGAAAAATGCGCACGATCACGGTGCATTTTGTCTATTATCGAAAATAATCGGAGGGTGTATGAGATATTGCACAGCCATTCTTCTCGCCGCAGGCGGCGGTAGGCGTTTCGATCCGTTGCGTGCGAAGCAAACCTACGATTTGCTGGGCAAGAGCGTTTTTCGCCGCAGTGCGGAGGCGCTTGCTGAGGCTTCGTCGGTGGATGCGATCGTTGCGGTCGTGCGCCGCGAGGATCTTTCCTTTGCCGAGGCAGAGCTTGCGGATGTTTCCATTCCCGTGATTTTTGCGGTCGGGGGAGAAACGCGCCAGGCCTCTGCGGCCATAGGATTTTCGCAGATCCCGGAGAAAACAACGGATGTTCTGATCCATGATGCTGCCAGGTGTCTGATCACCCCTGCGGGTGTGGATGCCGTTGCAGATGCTGTTTTTATGTATGGAGCGGCAAGCGCTGTCTCACGTATAAACGATACGGTGAAGGTGCTAAGCGAAGAGGGAAGCATCGCATCCACGGTGGATCGCGATCGGCTTTGCCTTGCCGCAACGCCGCAGGGCTTTTCGGTTGCCGTTTACCGTGCCGCGCTGGAGCGTGCCGAGAAGGACGGAGCGGCCGTTACGGATGATAATATGCTCGTAGAGCATCTTGGTGAAAAAATCCGTCCGGTGTATCTTTCGGAGAACCCGAAGATCACAACGCCGGAGGATATGCTTTACGCGGAATTTTTGCTTCGAAAGCGAGGTGCGATGAATGGTTAGCTTCAGAATTGGGCACGGCTATGATGTGCATCGGCTGGTAAGCGGTCGTCCGCTGATTCTCGGCGGTGTTGAGATCGAGCATAAAATGGGACTTCTCGGTCATTCGGATGCCGATGTTTTGCTTCATGCCGTAATGGATGCGATTCTCGGCGCGCTGGCGCTGGGTGACATTGGCCGTCATTTCCCGGATACGAGCGAGGAATTTCGCGGCATCAGCAGTATGCATCTTCTTTCAAGGGTGTATGCAATGATGCGGGAGCGCTCGGCATCGATTGAAAATTTGGACGTAACCGTGATCGCACAGAAGCCGAAGCTTTTGCCGTACGTACAAAAAATGCTCCAAAATGTCGCTTTTGCTTTGCATGCGGATATCTCCGCCATCAATATTAAGGCAACAACGGAGGAGCATCTTGGGTTCACGGGAAGCGAGCTCGGCATCGCCGCGCATGCCGTCGTGATGCTCCAAATTGAAAAATAAGAGGCCGCCCTTTTTTATAGAGGGAAAGGCGGCCCCAATCAAAAAAAGCGCGAGGCAGGCGGGTGTTTTCTCTCAGTAACATCTTTCTCTTTAATGTCGGCGCGCCTCTCGTGCTTGGATTTTCTCCGTTATCTATTTTATGATCGCAAAAAGCGATCGGTGAAAAGAAAAAATAAAAATTATTATATACGAGGTGCTTATGATTTACGTTTCTCCCTCTGTTCTTGCCTGCGATTTTGCAAAGCTTGGCGAGGAATTTGCCGATATCGAGCGCGCAGGCGCGGATATGGTACATCTGGATGTAATGGACGGTATGTTCGTTACCAACATTTCTTTTGCGTTTCCCGTAATTGAATCGCTGCGCAAGGTTTCTTCCATGGTTTTTGATGTGCATCTGATGATCAACGAGCCCGAGCGCTATGTTGCTCGCTTCGCAAAGGCAGGTGCAGATATTATCACC
Source organism: Eubacteriales bacterium (assembly GCA_045632465.1). Taxonomy (GTDB): domain Bacteria; phylum Bacillota; class Clostridia; order Oscillospirales; family CAG-272; genus UBA1740. The sequence goes on along the minus strand of JAZQWS010000001.1, from coordinate 9,002 downwards.
TTCCATTATGAAGCATCGAGCGATCCCGCCGCGCTTCTTAAGGAAATCCGCGCTCTCGGCAAAAAGGCCGCCATTTCCATTAAGCCCGCAACGCCCGCGGAGGTTCTTTATCCGCTTCTTCCTCTTTGCGATATGGTTCTTGTAATGACGGTTGAGCCGGGATACGGCGGGCAGGCCTTGATCCCACACACGCTTGAGAAGGTAAAAGAACTTCGTGCCGAGATCGATCGTCTTGGTCTGAACGTGGATATCCAGGTAGACGGCGGAATTCATGGCGGAAATGCCGCCGAGGCTGTTGCCGCAGGTGCAAACGTCCTGGTGGCGGGAAGTGCCGTATTCGGTGCACCCGACCGTGCGGCTGCGATCCGCGCATTGAAGGGCGAATAAATTCAATATAATTGAAAAGCAATCGAATCAAGCTCCCGTTTTGCGGTGCTTCGTTCGGTTGCTTTTTATTTTTTCTTCTTTTCCAAAACGACAAGAAATGCGCTTTTCATGTGCTATAATTTTCACATAAGATTTCGGGGGAAGGCCATGCGGGTTTTATATATCGACGTTTATTTTCTGATCAATTTCACGGTGGATCTTCTGGCATTGTATTTTTCTTGCGTTCTTCTCCATTTTCCGATCCGAAGATGGCGCCTGTGTCTTGCATCGCTTCTTGGCGCGTTGCTTGCCGTTTTGTCGGTTTTGTTTTATGAAAGAACCGTTTTGGTGCTTGTACTTTCCGCTGTGACTCTCGTCTGCATGGTTCTGCTTTCGGGAATCGGAGGTGGCACTTTCCGCCTTCTTCGGCTGGCACTTTTGTTCTTGCTTTTTGAGCTTCTGATTGGCGGCATCGTTCAGTTTGGTTATGGATTACTGGAGGAGAAAATCGGAGATCTTTGGGTGCAAAGCGGGGCAGAAAACCGAAATCTATTGTATCTTTCCGCTTTGATCCTGCTCGCGATCGGCATTTTGCGCCTTGCCGTCTCGTTGCTTGAAGGGAGTGTCAAAGCGAAAAGCTGTGCGGTGGAGATTCGGATCGGAGCGCATCGATTTTTCGGAAGTGCGCTGATCGATAGCGGTAATTTTTTGAAGGATCCGTTGGATGGCTCTTCGGTCGTGCTGATCAAGCGCGGCGTTGCCGAGCGCTTGCTTTCGGGTGCGTTTTTATCCGAGGATGCGGCGGCGCTTTCGGCAGATGACCGCAAAAAGCTGCGGCTGATTCCGATTCGCGTCATGGGCGTTCGGCGCATTTTGTTCGGCATCCGTCCGGACGATTTTTGTGTTGTGTATCAAAAGAAAAAGGAGCACGTAAAGGTGGTTGTAGCATATGATAAGGAGGAAGGCGATTATGAGGGGTATTCGGTTTTGATCTCCTCGGCTATTGCAGAGAATGTTGGGTTTTAAGGGATATCTTCGTCGCTTGCGCGGGCTTCTTTTTTCGCTCCGTTCCGCGCTTTTGAAAAACAATTCCGTTTATTATATAAACGGATCGGATGTGCTTCCTCCGCCGCTTTGCGCCGAGGAAGAGGAGCGCCTTTTGCTTCGGATTGAAAATGCAGAGGCGCAAAGCTCTTTGATCGAGCATAATCTTCGCCTCGTTGTGTACGTAGCCAAGCGCTTTGAGAATACGGGAGCAACATTGGAGGAGCTGATCTCGATCGGAACGGTGGGGCTTGTCAAGGCAGTGCATAGCTTCGATGCGGAGAAAAATATCAAGCTTGCCACCTATGCCTCGCGTTGTATTGAAAACGAGATACTGATGTTTATCCGCAAAAGCGCGAGCTATAAAAAGGAAATATCGATTGATGAGCCGCTCAGCGTGGATTGGGACGGAAACGAGCTTCTCTTGTCGGATATCCTGGGTAGCGAGGCGGATGCGGTGTCCGGTGCTCTTGAGGCAGACGAGGAGCGTGCCATGTTGCTTTCCGCCGTGGCACATCTGAACCCGCGTGAGCGCCTTATCATCGAGATGCGCTTTGGTCTTGGTCGAAGTGCGGTAATGACGCAAAAGGAGGTCGCAGATGCGCTTGGAATTTCTCAAAGCTATATTTCACGCCTCGAAAAAAAGATCATGCTGCGCCTTCGCAAGAAAATCGAAGAAAAAATATAACTTTTTTTCAAAAACCCCTTGCAAAAAAAGAAATAATATGATATAATCAATTGTAATTGAAAAGTACTAAATGACAAGAGGTGTTAAAATGAAGGCTGGATTACATCCCGAGTACAAAGAAGCTACCATTAGATGTGCTTGTGGCGCAACTGTGCAGACCCACTCTGTTAAGGGTGATCTGAACGTGGAAATCTGTTCCAAGTGCCATCCCTTTTATACAGGTAAGCAGAAGTTTGTAGATGCCGGTGGACGCGTAGATAAGTTCAAGAAGCGTCTTGCAATGACGAAGTAATCATTGCAAAAACAGAGCGTTGTTCGTCTAAATGGCGTCAATGCTCTTTTTATTTTTCCGGAGGAATATATGGAAGAAACTAAGATAACGACGGCCGTGCTGGTTGGCATGGCGGAAAATGCGGCCTCCGTGCCGATGCATCAAAGCAGCTTAGACGAGCTGGAGCGCTTGCTTGAAACGGCAGGCGGCGTTGCCTTTGCAAAGGTTTTGCAGGTAAAAAGCACCTTTGATGCGCGCACCTGCATCGGAAGCGGCAAGGTGCGCGAGATCGCGGATCTTTGCCATGCAAACGATGTTTCGCTCGTTGTTTTTGATTTTGAGTTAACGGCAGGGCAGATCAGAAATCTTGAAGAGGATATGGTAGATATCCGCGTGATCGACCGCAGTATGCTGATTCTCGATATCTTTGCCTTGCATGCCACCAGCGGCGAGGGAAAGCTCCAGGTTGAGCTTGCACAGTTGAAATACACCGCGCCCAGACTCATGGGGCAGGGCAAGGATCTTTCTCGTCAGGGAGGCGGTATCGGAAGCCGAGGCCCGGGTGAATCGAAGCTTGAGAGCGATCGCCGCCATCTGAAGGAGCGGATTCATGCGCTTGAGCAGCAGCTTGCCGAAATGGAGCACACGCGCGGCGTTATGCGCCGTCAAAGAGATAAGAGTGGGTTGAAAAAGATTGCCATTGTCGGATATACGAATGCGGGAAAGTCAACGCTTCTGAATGCATTGACGGATGCGGGCGTTCTTTCGGAAAACAAGCTTTTCGCAACCCTCGATCCGACAACGCGCCGTCTCGAGCTTCCTTGCGGTGAAAGCGTGCTTTTGACCGATACGGTTGGATTCATCCGCCGCCTGCCGCATCATCTTGTGGAGGCCTTTCGGTCAACGCTGGATGAGGTGCGCTATGCCGATATTCTCATGATTGTGGCAGATGTCAGCGATAAGGAGCTGGAGGCCGAGCTTGCAGTAACGGAGGAGATCATCGAATCTCTCGATGCCAAGGACAAGCCGCGTATTTTCGTTTATAATAAATGTGATACAGTGGATGGACTTCTTTGCGCAGACGTACGAGAGGATGCGGTTGCTATCTCTGCCAAGAAAGGGCTTGGCATCGATCTGCTTCTCTCCAAGGTTGAGGACGTTTTGCATAAGCAGAGTAAGGATTACGATCTCCTGTTTCCGTACGATGCGCAGGCGCGCCTGAATGATCTTTATAGAGATTACACCGTTCTTTCCACGGAATACGAGGCGGACGGAACGCACGTGCGCGCGCGCCTGGATGAAAAGGGAAGAGGCATGTTCGAAAAATATATTTTGAAATGAGAGGTGAGCGTGTGGAGGATTACACCACCCTGAAGGGCTACGGCACGTATAGCTACGAGGAGAAAAAATCTGTATTTATCGGCGAATGTATGCCCGTAAAAAGTGAAAACGAAGCACTTTCTTTCATTAATAATATAAAGAAGAAATATTCCGATGCCCGCCATCACGTTTATGCTTATATCCTGAAGGAAAATTCCATCATGCGTTTTTCGGATGATCACGAGCCGCAGGGAACGGCAGGGCTTCCCGTGCTGGATTCCATGCGTAAAAAGGGAATCGTGGATGCCGTCGTGGTTGTAACGCGGTATTTCGGAGGAACACTTCTCGGAACGGGCGGTCTTGTCCGCGCGTACACGGAGGCCGCCGTCGGCGCGGTTGAGGAAGCCAATGTCATCACCTTCACGATGTTCCGCAACTGTTCGATTGAGGTAAGCTATTCGGATTATCAGAAGATCCAGACAGTTCTTTCGAGCTTTTCTTTTCGCACGGAGCAAACGGATTACCGAGAAAACGTCACGATCGAGGGAAGGGTTCTCTTGCCCGATGAAGATGCCCTTTTTGAGGCCATTTCCGAGCAAACGGGTGGCCGCGCAACCTGTCTTGCGGGCGATGCGGTGTATGATTTTTAAGAAAAAAGAAAAAAATCCGTGAAAAAAAGTATTTCACGGATTTTTTAGCTATATTATAAATAGCCACAAAAACGAAAGAGGAGGTTTGTTATGATTTCAAGAGACGTTGTGGATGAAATTCTGCAAAGAACGGATATTGAAACGCTGATCGGCGGATATGTCAGCCTGAAGCGTGCGGGCTCAAATCTTAAGGGACTTTGTCCCTTTCATAGCGAAAAATCTCCTTCCTTCACGGTGTTTCCTGCGGATAACAGCTTTTATTGCTTCGGTTGCGGCGTCGGTGGAAACGCGATCACCTTTGTGCGCCAGATCGAGCATATGGATTATCCGGATGCCGTTGTTTATCTCGGTAAGCGTGCAGGCATTACGGTGGTAAAGGATAACACCGAAACCTACGATGGGAAAAAGATCGATAAGTCTCGCATTCTGAAAATGAACGTAGATGCCGCGAAGTATTTCCATTCCTGCCTTTTTTCTAAGGATGCGGCGGCGCAGAATGCGCTTCGGTATTTTACGGAGCAGAGAGGGCTCTCGGTGGCAACGATTCGGCACTTTGGTCTCGGCTTTGCGCCGGACAGCTTTGATGCCTTCGGAAAGCATATGCGTGCCCTCGGTTATACGTATGACGAGCTTGTAACGGGATTCTTGTGCGGAAAAAGTGAGCGCGGTCATTATTACGATGCCTTCCGCAACCGCGTGATGTTCCCGATCATAGACGTTTCCGGAAACGTGATCGCCTTTGGCGGCCGCGTGATGGATGATTCGAAGCCGAAATACAAAAATTCATCGGATACTCCGGTATTCAAGAAGCTTCGCAACCTCTTTGCATTGAACTATGCGCGCCATACCTGCGCGGAAACCTTGATCCTCTGCGAGGGATATATGGACGTTATCGCCCTCCATGCGGCAGGATTCACCAATGCGGTTGCCACGCTCGGAACGGCGATTACAACGGATCAGGCGCGACTTATGAGCCGATACACGAAGCGCGTGATCATAACCTACGATGCCGATGAGGCGGGGCAGAAGGCTGCCGTTCGCGCGATGGGAATGCTCAGCGAGGTTGGTCTTGAGGTCAGCGTCCTGAAGATCCCGGATGCCAAGGATCCGGATGAATATATCAAGAAATTCGGAAAGGATCGTTTCCGTTCTTTGATCGATAATTCAAGGTCGAAATTTGAATATAACATGGAGCGCATTCTTTCAAAATACAATGTCGATTTTCCGCAGGAGAAGATCCAAGCGCTCACTGAGCTTGTAGAGATGATCTCCGGATTTTACACCGAAGTGGAAAGAGATATTTACATTCAGGCGGTTTCCAAACAATTAAACGTGCCTTTTAACAGCGTAAAGAACGATGTAAATCAAAAGGTACAGCGGAAGAAACGGCAGTATAGGAAGGAAGAAAGCCAGAAGGTGCGGCAGGCGGCCGCAGGCTTTGGCGATAAGGTGAATCTGGATTACGCAAAGGCTCCCGCCGTTGCGAAAAACGAGGAGAGCGTGCTCGGCCTTCTCATTATGTATGAAAATCATCAGAAGAAGGTTTTTGAAGAAAAACTTCTTTCTGCCGAGGATTTTTACACGGATTTGAACCGTTCGATCTTCACTTACATGCAGGAATGCTATCAAGCAGGCATTCAGCCGAATTTTGACGAGAAGTTTCCCGCAGAGGTGGTTGGTCGCATCGCGCGCATGAAGATCTCGCGTATGGATCTCACGGAAAATGGAGACGGCGTTCTTTTAGAGACGATCGCTTCCTTGAAGGATGCAATGAAGAGAAAAAGCGCCGAGGGTGTAAGCACGATGGATGCGCTGAACAGCTTGATCGAAAAGCAGCGCGCATCGGCAGGAAATTGATAAATAAAGAAAAGAGGATATAAAAATGCCAAGAGACAAGATCAACGATTTATTTGAATCGAAGGGTGACAGCAGTTTGGTTAACTCCACTTTCATGAAGGCGCTGGAGGATATCGATTACGACATCGTGCAGATGGATATCGATGCCGCCACGTCGGACGAGCTGGAGAATGATCGCTTTAAAGACCTCGATCAGGACATTGAGATTCTGGATACCCCCGAGAAGATGGAAAAGCTCCTCAGCCAGGAGGGCTTGACGATCGATGACCCCGTTCGTATGTATTTGAAGGAAATCGGTAAGATCCCGCTTCTCACGCAGGAGCGCGAGATGTATCTCGCCGAGCAGATCACCATCGGAAACAAGGCCGCAAAGGACGAGATGATCGAGGCCAACCTCCGTCTGGTTGTCAGCATCGCAAAGCGCCACGTAGGAAAGGGCATGTATTTCCTGGATCTGATTCAGGAAGGAAACCTTGGTCTTATCAAGGCGGTAGAGAAGTTCGATTACAGCAAGGGATATAAGTTCTCCACCTATGCAACCTGGTGGATTCGCCAGGCAATTACGAGAGCGATTGCAGATCAGGCGAGAACGATCCGTATTCCCGTACATATGGTTGAAACGATCCATAAGGTTTCCCGCACGGCGAGAACGCTCCTGCAGGAGCTCGGCCGTGAGCCCGGAACGGATGAGATCGCAGAGCGTCTCGGCATAACCCCCGATAAGGTGCGCGAGATCCTCAAAATTGCGCAGGACCCCGTATCTCTTGAATCTCCCATCGGCGAGGAAGAGGATAGCCATCTTGGCGATTTCGTGGAGGATAATGATTCTCCCGCGCCCTCCGAGAGCGCATCCTTCTCGCTTCTTCGTGAGCAGCTTTGCAACATTCTTCACACGTTGACGCCCAGAGAAGAGCAGGTAATCAAGCTTCGCTTCGGACTTGAGGATGGCCGCCCCAGAACGCTCGAGGAGGTCGGAAAGCAATTTGAGATCACGCGTGAGCGTATCCGTCAGATCGAGGCTAAGGCTCTCCGCAAGCTTCGCCATCCCTCCCGCTCCAAAACTCTGAAGGATTATTTGGCGAATTGATTGTTTGAATTTAACAAAAAAATAGTAAAAAAGATGTGCAGTATGCCGTAAATTATATTTTTTTGTTCTTTCAAAGAAAATATCTTGACTTTTAGCCCGATATGTTGTAAAATTATATAAGTATTTTTGTCTTAATAAAGGAGTTTTGACATGAGAAAGATTATCGCCTTGCTGCTGTGTCTTGTTATGACTTGCGGTATGCTTGTTGGTTGCGGTGAAACCGTAATTGGTGAGCATTTGGATGATTTGATGGATAAGTTCTATACGGAGCCGGAAAAGAAAATTTCCCTTAAGCTCTATTTTGTATACGATGAGGCGGATGCAGGTGCTCTGCAGGAGGTTGAGCGTCGTATCAACGCAATGGCTGAGGCAGATTACAACACGAAGATCGACGTTGTATATTGCACCGCCGATGAGTATGATGCAAAGGTTCTTGCCGCAGCGGATGCAGGCGAGAATGCAATCGTGCTGATCAATAGCGTGTCCCTCATGAATGCGCTTTACGATAAGGGCGCTCTCGAGAATCTGACGGACTACATTCTTCCTACGTCTAACGGAACCGATGCGAAGTACGGTCTTCTGAACGCAAAGATCGCTTCCTCTCTGATCGGCGCTTCCAAGAAGGATGGCAGCCTGTACTCCATTCCCAATAACCATCTGATCGACGGTGAGTTCGGTTACACCTATGTGAAGCTCAACCGCCAGGCTTGCGAGATCTGGCTGAACCATAGTGAGGCTGAGCTCAGAGAAATTGACACCGCTGAGAAAATCGATGCACTGAAGCAGGAGCTTGTAAATCTCGGCGTTTCGGCGGCTGATGTTGCCGAATACGTTCAGGAAGTGCAGGGAAGCTATGCAACCAAGGCCGCTATCGAGGCGGGCGAGAAGTATATCGCAAACGTGCTCGTTTCTCCCACCGCAACGGAGGAGGATGCTTTCGCAGGTGCTTTCGCAGTTCTGAAGGGAACGGATGCAGATCGCGCAATGCGCATCATCTATGCAATCAATATGGACTCCGCTTTCCATAGCCTTCTTCTTTATGGTATTAAGGATACCAACTATCAGTTGGTTGATGGTGCTGTTACGAGATTCGATACCGAAAACAAGAAGTATCACATCAATATTCAGTATGCCGGCAACGTGTTCCATGCATATTATTGCGAGGCAGAGGGATGGACGGCCGAGATCGCTTCTTATGCAGAAATGCAGAATAAGGAAGCCGATGCAAAGTTCGCTCAAGGCAACTGATATTCAGCATCTTATATAAAATAATTAAAAGAGGTTTTGTTAGATGTTTGTTTGGCAAAACCTCTTTTTGAGGTAATTATGGAGCTTAAAGAAAAAAAGGTTGCCTTTCTCGGCGATAGCATAACGCAGGGCGTTGGCGCTTCCTCGCCGGAAACCACGTATGTTGCCGCATTCGCGAGAAAAAGCGGCGCCGAGGTTTTCAATTTCGGCGTGAGCGGAACGCGCATTGCCCGCCAGAAAACGCCCTCCGCATGCCCTTCGTATGACGAGTGCTTTAAGGATCGAGCAGAGAAGATCCCCGCGGATATGGACATTGTCGTGATCTTTGGCGGAACGAATGATTTCGGCCACGGAGACGCGCGCTTCGGATGCTTTGAGGATCGTGATGAATATAGCTTTTACGGCGCTATGCACGCTCTTCTTCAAATGCTGATCGAAAAATATCCCCGCGCTTATATTGTTTATATGACG